>JAQTYP010000113.1 GCA_028688235.1 Methylomonas sp. | reverse complement strand
GCCGGCCGATAGACATCGGCACTAACCACACCGACCCTTTTCTTTTTCTTTTCCTTCAGATGGCGACCCAACTTGGCCACCGTCGTCGTCTTACCAGCCCCCTGCAAACCCGCCATCCTGATGATGGCCGGAGGCTGTGTACGCAAATTCAATTCCTCATTGGCAGAACCCATAACCCTGACCAACTCGGCCTGCACGACCTTGATCATAGCCTGCCCCGGCGACAAACTGTTCTGAACCTCCTGCCCCAAGGCGCGCTCGGTGACTTGCCCAATGAAATCGGTCACCACCGGCAGAGCCACATCGGCCTCCAGCAGCGCCATACGAACTTCGCGCAAGGTGTCTTGAATATTTGCCTCGGTCAGACGGCCTTGGCCTTTCAGTTTTTTCAGAGTTCCGCTAAGGCGGTCGGTTAAATTGTCGAACATATCTGCGTCTTTGTTTTTCTATAATTGAGGCTGACAGCTACTAACACGAATCAGGTTAGAACAATCGGACAGCATAGTTTAACATAAGCTATCAGCAACGCCTTTCGATTATTCACAGTAAATCCCCATGAACAGCATCCTCGCCGGCATACCTTCGGCTTTAGCCTATGTGATCGCATCGATTTTAATGATCAGAGAACTGATCACGGGATGCGAGCGCCACAGCAAACCCATCTACCTTGCGTGGCTGGGCTCTATATTACATGGCACCTACTTGCTGCTGACACTGCAACAATACGGCAACTTCAATTTCAGCTTCTTCGACACCGCCTCGCTCGTCGCCTTGTTTATCGTGCTGTTATTACTGGTTGCAGCCCTCGACAAACCAGTCGAAAAACTAGGCCTTGCGATTTTTCCGCTTGCAGGCGTATTGGTGATTCTTGACATGGTTTTTCCGGAAAAACCACGCCATTTAAGCACATACAACTGGCAAATCAGCATCCATATTCTGTCGTCTATCGTCGCATTCAGCCTACTTAACATCGCCGCGATACAAGCCCTATTGCTAGCACTACAAGACCAGCAACTCCGCAGCCATCATCCCAAACGCCTGATATTAGCCCTTCCTCCCTTGCAAGCCATGGAAACGCTGCTGTTTCAAATGATAGGCACGGGATTGCTATTCCTGACAGCCTCGCTGCTCTCAGGCTTTATATTTATCGAAGATCTATTTGCCCAGCATTTGGCCCACAAAACCGTGCTTTCCATCATTGCCTGGATGATCTTTTCCAGCCTGTTGGCAGGCCGTATCGCATACGGCTGGCGAGGCAAAACAGCCATACAATGGACGCTGATCGGCTTCGTATTGCTGCTTTTGGCTTACTTCGGCAGTAAACTGGTATTGGAATTGATATTGAAAAAAACCTGATGCCCACTCTATAGCCGCCCATTATGGGACAGCAATCTGACACCTTGACGCTGATGGTAAGCGATTACCGGCACGATCCCATTCGCCAGCAATGCATTGCCTTGACTTTCGGTCAGCACCCTCTCGGCTCCGGCCCGTAAGAACTGCTCGCCGCCAAGCTCTAAGGTAAAAACCGGAACATCACCAAAGAACAACGAATCTTCGGCACTTTGCGCCTGACCAGATCGAATCAGAGCACGCGCGCATAAAAACGCCGGGTTCCCCCATAGCAGCTCTCCCCCTTGCTCAGCCCCGGACAATTCATCAAAAGCCAGAGTTTCGAGCGGATTACGCTTATCGCCGTAGGGCAAACGCAATAAATAGCGCGGATAAGCCAATACCAAACTTTCCGAACAAATTTGCTTGCGACACTCTACCCATTGCTGCGCACCGTTTGCCTGACCGAGAATGACATTCTCAACCAGCGGACGATCCGGGGCCATCAGAAAAATAGCCTCGACCTCCTTTGCCAAAAGACTGCACAATCTCAACAGCTCCATGTCGTCACCGTTATCGGCAACACGATAGTCGCCCACCAATAACACATCCTGCTCGCCATCGCCAAACTGGATATGCGCCGACAATTTGTTTTTCAGCGCGCCCCCTCCGCTTTGCAGTTCGTTCAACAATTCATCCTGCCCGATATCGACCAGAAAAAAACCATGCTCGTCGGACGACTCCTCATGCACCAGTCCCGCTGTCGCCAACCACAACGCCTCCAAACATTGAAAATCCGGACGATGCAACAACACTTTCAGATACTGGCCGACCGTCCTATCGATGATGGAGATCAAAACCTGATGCTCCGGCAGCGCATCCTTGCTGACATGAGGCGAAACCACACACTGAAGCAGGCGCTGCACTGCGTCCGGCTCGACGACAGGTGTTTCCGATCTTCTACCCAGCAAACGCTCCAGCATTTGCTCCTGAGTCTCGCCTGTCTCCTGCGGCGACTCCATTGCCTGTGGCGACTCCATAGGAGGAGGCAAAAACGCCCTGATCTTCGCCGCCGCCTGTTCAGCAGTCGCTGGATTGCTCAATTGCCGCTTCAGCTCCAGCAAATCGGCCAAGATCGAAATTTTCTGCATCCAGACATCCGGATGAAAATCCTCCAGCGTTTCGAAAGACAACGCCTTCCCGCCCCCCAGTTCCACGGCCGGCATGATCTGAGCCATGACTTGATCGAAACTATCGATATCGATGGGGCGAATTTTGCGCTGTTCCCAAGCGACATCGGTCCTCCCCGAAAAAGCTCCCAACACATAAACCCGGTAGCCACCTCCCCGCTTTTGAGCATTTCCCGCTCCACGCGCACCAAAATTCAACGAAAAATCGATTCTGCCTGACATAATCTCCCCTATAACGGTCGTTGTCTGATTTTTGCGACAGTAACAGAGCTAATACTTTTCAACAAGTAGCGCGAGCCTATCGCCTCGGAAAAATCATTTCGTAATTTTCGTGAGCGGGCTGCAAGGTTATGGATAGACATAACGCTTGCCCGGCTAACGGCGATCAAGCGGTTGATGTTAAAATCCGCCCTGTCTAAATTATCTTTTGTATCGCCCCATGAATGTCCCAGCCGCACTTTACGAATCCTCTATCCCACAGCTGAAATTGCTCGGGCGCGGCAAGGTCCGCGACATGTACGAAATCGATGCCCAACATTTGCTGATAGTGACGACCGACAGAATGTCGGCTTTCGACGTCATTTTGCCCGACCCCATTCCTGGCAAAGGCCGCGTACTGACAAAGGTGTCCAATTTCTGGTTCGAAAAAATGCGGGACATCATTCCCAATCATTTGGCCGACGATTTGACACTGGAGCAAGTCATTCCCGATGCCGAATCACGCAAACAAGTCGAGGAACGCGCCATCGTCGTCAAACGCCTCAAACCGTTACCGGTGGAAGCCATCGTGCGCGGCTATCTGATTGGTTCCGGCTGGAAGGATTATCAAGCCAGCGGCGCCGTCTGCGGCATTCAATTACCCGCCGGATTGCAACAAGCCCAACAATTGCCCGAACCCATTTACACCCCATCCAGTAAAGCCGAAGTCGGCGTCCACGACGAAAACATCAGTTTCGCCGATACTGTGGCATTAATGGGACAAGAAATCGCCGAAAAAGTCCGCGACATCAGCATTAAACTGTATACCACGGCAGCCGAATATGCCCGCCAGCGCGGCATCATCATTGCCGATACCAAATTCGAATTCGGCTTGGACGACGATGGCACCCTGTATTTGATAGACGAAGCCCTGACCCCGGATTCGTCTCGATTCTGGCCGGTCGAACATTACAGAACGGGCATCAGTCCACCGAGCTTCGACAAACAGTATCTGCGCGATTACCTGGAAACCCTAGATTGGAACAAAACTCCACCTGGACCAAAACTGCCCGCCGAGGTTTCCGCACAATGCGCCGCCAAGTACCGCGAAGCCGAACAAAAATTGATAGGCATCTAAACCAAGAAAATCATTTCATCCACGAGTTCACTCAAATAGCTACCAACTTCGAGCCCCTACCTAAATGGTGAACGGATAAAACCTAAAAGTTTAGACTCGACAAGTCGGCATAAAAAAGGCCCGAATCGATAATTCGATCCGGGCCTTTGTCGATACCGACATCAAAGCCTAAACATCCGTATCCAGCTCATCCGCCGACAACTTTTTACCTGGGAAATAGTTAGGCGCGACGCTGATCAGAATCGTCAAAAAAGTCGCCAGATAGGGTACCGCCTGCACGGCCAATACCGCCACCCATAGTTTCCCGCTGGTATTGTCGAACTGCGGCTCCATACGCATGGCTACGATACCGGCGATCAATAAGCACAATAACAGCAACTCCTGCCAAATCACCAACAATCCGGCGATCAACGGCCCTTGCGCTTCGTATTTAGGCGTGCGCATGAACGGCTTGCCGGACGTAAACAAACCTTGTAGTGTCCCGCGCGCGACAGTATGCGTCAACGACAAACCGGCCAGTGCCGCGCCCAAGGCTTGCAATGTAGAACAAGCAACTCTGGCTTTATACAACCACAGACCTCGACCCACTTTGAACACGAACAAACCGATAGTTGGCAACAGGAAGGCATTGATGGGCAGTTCGCTATGCAAGGGATTCATCACCAACATCGAGGTCAAAATCAAACTAGCGCCGGTAAATAACAAGGCCAATGCATCGGAGAACCACGGCAACCAACCGGCCACGAAATAGTAGCGCTGAGCGGAAGTCAGCCCCGATTGTTTATTGGGCAAAAAATGCCGCCAATGCTTTTTGATGATCTGCATCGCACCGTAAACCCAACGGAAACGCTGCGTCATATAGCCGGAGAATGTATCCGGCATCAACCCGCGGCCAAAAGACTCCTTACAGTAAACCGAATCGTAACCGGCTTCGTACAGACGCAAACCCAACTCGCTATCCTCGCAAATACACCATTCCCCCCAGGGACCGACCTTTTCGAAGGCCGATTTGCGTACCATCGTCATCGTCCCGTGCTGAATGATGGCGTTGTATTCGTTACGCTGCACCATGCCGATATTGAAGAAACCGGCATATTCCCAATAACACATGTCTTTGAACGTGCCTTGGTGACTGTCACGGTAATCTTGCGGCGACTGCACGAAACCTACGTTTTCCCTATCGAAATAAGGCACCATGGACTTCAGCCAATCGGGCGACAAAATATAGTCGCTGTCTATCACCGCGATGATTTCGGCATCTTCGGCGGTATTCGTCAACGCATAGTTGATTGCTCCGGCCTTAAAGCCCGGCCAATTATCCAGATGAAAAAAGCGGAACTTGGGGCCCAAACGATCGCAGTCTTCTTGAACCGGCATCCACACCGCAGGTTCCTTGGTATTGTTATCCATCACCAATACTTCGTAGTTCGGATAATCGACCTTGGCCAATGCGTTCAAAGTCTTGCGCACCATCTCCGGCGGCTCGTTATGAATCGGCAAATGAATAGATACTTTGGGATATTTAAACTCGGGCGAGGGACTCAGAGGACTAAAAGTACGTCGGCCTTTGCGGTGCCATAGCACCTCCGCAAGCTCCAGACTCTCTGTCAATAACACCAAGATAGCCATCGCCTGCATCATCAACAATATGCTCCAGAACACGACGGAAAACCCGGTTTGATATTGAGCCGCGGCGATAGACGCGGACCAGAACAAAACCGATGCCGCCAAGTTGGCCATGATGCCAAACAACAATTTACCCGGCAGCTTCAGACTCTTGCGGGTAAACAAAAAAGCGGTCATCAAAATCACGCTGAGCAACGCCGCGCCGGTGGCGAAATTACGCCACATTGGATTGGCAACTACCTCGCCCTCCATGGGGAACTTAGGCTGCCTATCGGCATTGAACAGGCCCCAATAAGCGCCTGCCGTACCTTCCAAGTTAATTTTCCAAGGTTGATCGAACGCTTCGATGACGTAATAGATAATATTCTCGGCCGTCGCCCGGTTCAGAAAAGCCCGCAGAAACTTGGCTTCATTGATCAAGGAGGCGCTGGCGGATTTTTGCGGCGGTCCGTCCGATGGCCAGCCCGCCTCGGTAATAACGATAGGCTTGCCCGGATAAAGCTGTTGCAGTTCGTAATAACGTTTAAAGACATAATCGACCGCCGCTTCGCCTTCGGCGCCTTTCGGCAAATCGACGGGAATGCCCTCCCAATAAGGCAGGATATGTACCCCGATGTAATCGACCGCTTCGACTAAAGCCGGATTAGATGCCCAAATATCCCAGGTTTCGGAGGTACTGACGGGTTTCCAGGTGCGTTTTTTGACTTCCTTGATATACGCGATCAAATCATTGGCTTTTTCCGCGACCTTGAGCTTGATTTCAGTCTCGATCTTGTCGTCGATTTCCTTATCACTCAACTGCCCGTTGTATTGTTCCCTGATCTGATCGGCAATGGGCCCCGCGAGTTTCGAACGCGCCCTGAGCAAGGATTCGTTACCCACCAAGGTTCTGAGTATCGTTTTGGGATAGTTGTTGGTCAGTTGAATCAAGCTTTCGACGTCGCGGCGATTTTTCTCCTCGATCTTTTGCCGCTCTTCTTCCGTCGTGGTATCGTCGATCAAGTCTATCCAGGCGCCCATTGCCAAATGGATACCGTTTTTCGCGGCCGCCTCTGGCACGGCCTCCATTCCTTCCAGCGAGGTATAGGTTCTAATCGCATGCACCTTATCCGCCAGCAAATCCAAGTCCTCCCACACCTGTTCGGGCGTTGGATAATTCTGTTTTTCCGGGTCGAAGTCGCGCCGCGTACCGTTATAGGTCAAACCCATCATCGTGCTGTTCCAGGACGGCAACTGCAAGGGATTATTGACATAGGTCCAGATGGCAAAGTTAACCAAGACCAAGAAAACGATAGTAAATAACGTGGCTATTCTGGCTTTCATTTCGAGCAAGACACTCCAGATAAGGAAGATGAGGTTTACGGAAAAAATAGAATCCGCTGGCAACAGCTGTAATCGATGCTTTATTTTAGTTAGGAATGCGTAAAAAGTGTCGTGTAGCCATATATATAATCAACAAACATAAAAAACCCCGCACAACCGAGCTCGAACAACCCGGCAAATCGGACCTTGATCGCTAATTTGCTGGAGATTGCTTAGGCTAAGCTTAAGCGGGGTCTAAAACAATATCACCTAAAAGCTGCAGTTGGTCCACAAAACGCGCGAAATAAACCAGTTTTTTGCGCAGGTTTTCCGCTCACCATTTGGCAGCGATCCGAAATTGGCAACTATTCGCAATTTTTCGTGTATTTCGTGAACGACGTAAATTTTTCGGACCTTATTTCAAAGACAACGTTTCGGAGCGTCCGTTGGTTTCGATGTTCAGTTTATCTTCTTTCAACAACCAACCGATTGCGCGTTGAACTTCGTTTTTGCCCAATCCGGTCTCGGTCGTTAGCTTAGAGACGCTAGACTCGCCGTTTTGGTCCAAATAATGCCAGATTTTTCCGGCTGCTTCACCAATTAACTCACTCATTTCAACACCTCGCGTTTCAGCAAAAAAACCTTTCCCAGCCTCAATGGCTTTGGCATATCCAGCATTGTCACCGTCGTTTACCGGTCTTCCGGCAGTACAATATTCAATTCCAGAGTTTCCTGATTTCCATCCTGTTCAAAATTGACGGTAATGGCATCTTGCCCAACATTGACGTATTTTTGAATGACGGCCAGTAATTCCTGCTGTAATTGCGGCAAATAAGACGGCTGGTTTCGCGACGCCCGTTCGTGGGCTACCAAAATCTGTAAACGCTCCTTGGCTACCGAAGCGGAGCTAGGCTTAGATGACCTGAAATAATCCAAGAGACTCATCATTTACTCCCGAATAGCTTGGCAAACAAGCCTTTCTTCTCTTCCTCTATGAAACGGTGGGGTCTTTCCTCTCCCAAATAGCGAGCCACAATATCCTGATAGGCCAGACCTGCATCGCTTTGCTCATCCAAAATAACCGGGGTTCCCGAGTTCGAAGCGTTCAACACCGACTTGGATTCGGGAATGACGCCCAATAGATGCAAGGATAGAATTTCCTGCACATCATCGACACTCAGCATTTCCCCCAGTTTAACCCTATCGGGGGAATAACGTGTCAGCAATAGATATTCCTTGATGGGCTCTTCGCCTTTTTCTGCCCGCCGCGATTTACTGGCCAATATGCCCAACATACGATCCGAATCGCGAACCGATGAGACTTCCGGGTTGGTCACGACGAAAGCATCGTCCGCAAAATACATCGCCAGCGTAGCCCCGCGCTCGATTCCGGCCGGGGAATCGCAGACGATATATTTGAAATCTTTGGATAATTCCTCGAGTATCTTGCCGACACCTTCGGTCGTCAACGCATCCTTGTCGCGAGTCTGAGATGCCGGCAAAATGTAGAGCTGATCGCAGCGTTTGTCTTTGATCAATGCCTGCTTCAGAGTCGCTTCGTCATTGATGACATTAACCAAATCATAGACCACGCGACGTTCGCAACCCATGATCAAATCAAGATTACGCAAACCCACGTCGAAATCGATGACAGCGGTTTTATGGCCTCTCTTTGCCAACCCCATTGCGATAGCCGCGCTGGTGGTAGTCTTGCCCACGCCACCCTTTCCTGACGTTACGACGATTATTCTGGCCAATGTTATTCCTCCGAGAAAAGCTTAAATGTCTTTGATGATGAGTGTTTGTTTATCCAGGCTGATCTGCACTGGTTTATGCGCTGTTTTCGGACTTAAATCATCGCTGAGTTGGTAAATTCCCGCAATAGAAATTAACTCGGCTTGCAGGTCTGAACAAAATATCCGGCTGTCGGTATTCCCCAACACTCCCGCCAACGCCCTTCCTCTCAACGTGCCGTATACGTGTATATTGCCTTCGGCCATGATTTCCGCGCCGGCACTGACCGTCGCAGTCACGATCAAATCACCTTTGGCATAGACGCGCTGCCCGGAACGGATAGGCTGCACAACCAATTTATTTTCAATCGTCGGCTCCACGGCTTGAATCTCTTCGGTTTCGGCCACCTCTATGGATTTAGAGCCTGTCTTGATTTCTACCGGAGCGGTGCTGCTGTGCATCGAATGCACAGGGAGCTCAAGCACAAAGGCATCATGATTTTGTTTTTCCGTGCCGCCTCGAATACCGACGGGCATAAACCCTAATTTACGCACCAGCTCTACAATATCTGGAACAGCCACGCCCAAACCCAGGCCATTCACTTTCTGCAAATCTATCAACACGGGCGAATTTCTG
>JAQTYP010000112.1 GCA_028688235.1 Methylomonas sp. | reverse complement strand
TTGTATGCCCGCCGCGCACCGGCGCAAGTTCAAACCGCTTCCGAGCCGGCGCTACCGAACCAAGCCTCGCTCGAACCGCGCGCGATTTAAATTGATGGACGCCATCGACAAAACCATCGTCAATCGCCTGCAACAAGGCTTTCCGATTTGCGAGTCGCCGTATCGCCGAGTCGCCGAGGAATTGGGGCTGGCCGAAGCCGACTTGCTAAACCGTTTGCAAGCACTGCTGGCCGACGGCGTGTTGTCGCGTTTCGGGCCGATGTATCACGCCGAACAAATGGGCGGAGCGTTGACGCTGGCGGCGCTGAAAGTGCCGGAACAGCGCTTCGACGAAGTGACGGACATCGTCAACGCCTTCCCGGAAGTCGCCCACAACTACGCCCGCAACCATGTCTTGAACATGTGGTTCGTGCTGGCCACCGAAAAGCCGGAACAAGTGCAAAGCGTCATCGCAAAAATCGAAAACCAAACCGGTTTGAGCGTTTACAACATGCCCAAGATCGTCGAATATTTTGTAGGTTTGCGGTTTGAGGCTTGAAGTCATTAAGGTGGCAGAGTGAGTTCTGGTTCCCACGGTCCTTCGCTCATCCTTAGATATTTATGTCGGAGCCGTAGAGCGCGAAGCGAATCCAGTCCGACAGGATAGCTCGAGGTTACCTCCGTGGCACTGGATGCTCGCGTCCTGCTGGCAACTTGAGTATAGCAATGAGCGTGGGAGCGAGGATGCGAGGTTCAACTCGGCGTAGCCTCCGGTAGAATGGCCGCAAATTTTTTTATGTCCGTCGCGTGGGGCCGGCTGGACTGAATATCGGGCAAGCCGGTTAAGAAAATTACCTCATTTCTGGCGTCCAGATACGCCTCGAAAATATACTCATGCCAATAACAAGGCGATAAGCCCTGTTTCATCAACTGTTCCAAATTGGCTGCGGTGGTTTTGGATTTCTTGCCGGTAATCGTCCGGGCAAGATAGGCCAGCCAGCCGTTTTTATCGGGATTGACTAACACGTACGGCGTCGTGATTATCACGCTGTAATCGAAGTCATCCGATATGGGCGGCAAGACTCGGGCAAACCACAGTTCGCCTTGATGCGTGCCTTGGTAACCGGCAGGACAAACGCATTCGATGATTTGTTCTTGAGTGAGCTCCTTGAGTAAAATGCGACCATTCCTCTGGCTCATGAATTCATAAATCCCCATCCGGGATTGCTGCATTTTTTCCATGGCTTCGACCATCTGCCTGTCCAGGCCAAGCTGTCGGGAGAGATCGATCGCAATTGTTGCCAGGGTTTCCTTGTCCAGGCCTATCGTCAAATCAAATAGCAGCCAACAATTAAAATAGCTTTTGGTCAGAGGGCTCATAGGCGGACCTTCAGGATGGTAATCATCATCGGCCTCGGCAATGGCATTGAAAAATCGGCTCAAGGCGGGTTCCGGAATATCCTGCAAACAATCCACCAATACGGATAACAGATTTTGCGCATGGATATAAACGGCATGTTGCAAATCGTATCCGGCTTCTACATTCTGCTGAGTGGTGTTGATCTCGCTGAACAGGGCATCGGCTTCCTGCCGCTGTTGGCGATAGTCGGCGAGGTCAATGACAGTGCTGTTCCGGGCTTTGAGTAATCGTTTCGCTACTTTGGCGGCTATTTTTCGCATGGATTAAAAATGATGCTTATTTCCCTGGAGCTTGCGGGCTCTACTTTCCTGTATTGTACGATAAGAATGTGGCGGAGGGTTCTAATTGGGAGACAGCGAAGGGACTGTGCGCGTAAACTATGCGGAATTCGTCGGTACCGCTTATGACATTCAAGCTTAGCATTCACAACCCGCTTTCTGCTCGCCTCATCTTGGGTATCATTCTGAGCAACCTGCTCGTCGCGGTTGTTGTGGCGTTTTTTCTGACGCGGAGTCATGATGCTTACCAACGTCGCGCGGTTGCCGATTTACAGAATTTAGCCGACCAGCTGGCTAGAAACATAGATGCGACTTTAGCTCAAACGGATACCGGTTTGCTGGCGGCCGTCGAGCACATGGAACGGCAAATCGGGCAGGCAGACGAGACCGAATTGCATGCGTTCATGTCACGGTTGCGGGCACGTTTGCCATGGGTGATAGACGTGCGGGTGATCGACGACCAAGGGCGCTCGATCTATGGCATTGATTCCGCGCGAAATGCCAACACGACGGCGGACGGTCGTTCGTTTTTTATTGGGCATGGAAGTCGGTCGGATCTGGAGCTGTTCGTTGCCAGACCGTTTATGTCTGACGAGGTTTGGCATATCGATCTTGCTCGCCGGCTGGATTTTCCAGACGGGCGTTTCGCCGGCGCGGTGTTTGCCGATATGGCTTTGGAAAGCCTAGTCCGGCAGACGGTCAACCTGGTTCCGGGCATCACGATAGCCTTGCACGATAAGGAAATCGGTTTGCTGGTGCGTCATCCACCTTCAGCCGAGAGTGCGTCAGCGGTTGGACAAGATTCAAACTATAGCCGAATGATGGCCGACGGTCTGAGTTCGGGGACATTTCATATCGAATCCGGAATCGGCCGGGACGCGGAGATCGTTTCGTTTCGAAAAATCGATTCGGCCCAACTGTATCTGACTGTTGCTTTGTCCGATCAGGACTTTTTGGCGCAATGGCGCATCGAAGCCAAACAATTGTCGGGCATCGTGCTAGTGTTCTTCTGCTTATCGGTGGTTGCGGGAATCGTGGTTGCAAGGGTTTGGCAGCGGCAGGTTGAGCTTATCGAGCATTTGACCCGAGAGGAAGAAAAATTTCACAGCATTGCCGACTACACCTACGATTGGGAGTATTGGGAAGGCAGCGATCACCGGTTGTTATATATGTCGCCATCCTGTCAACAGGTAACGGGTTACGCGTTGACTGAGTTTCTGGAAAATCCGGAGCTGCTGATGCAAATTGTTTACTCCGGTGACGTCGAGTTACTGGAGCGGCATAGGCATGATGAGCTTCACCCCAGACCAACGGAACTGGATTTTCGTATCGTGCGCCGCGACGGCGAAATCCGTTGGCTGTCGCATTGCTGTCAGGCCGTATTTGGCAAGGATGGTCGATACATAGGTCATAGGGTTTCCAATCGAGACATTACCGACCGCCATTTATTCGAAACCGAAATCAACCGCTTGGCGCAGGCTGCCGATCAGAATCCGACCGGCATGTTGATCACCAATCTGCAAGGTACGCTGACCTATACCAACATGGCCTATACCCGAATCACGGGCTATGCCTTCGGCGAGGTGTACGGCAAGCCGCATCGCGAACTGATCTCGAGCGAAATGACGGAACAGGAGTTCGCAGAATGTCAGCGCAACTTGATGGCTGGCAGAGTTTGGCGTGGCGTGCTGAGAAATCGTCACAAGAATGGTGAGTTGCGTTGGGAACAGATCATCGCCTCGCCGATTTACGACGATAGCTTCACGATATGCAACTTTCTTTATCTGCGCAGCGACATCACGACGCAAAAGAATAACGAAGAAGAATTGCGCCGTTACAAGGTTCACCTGGAAGAAGAAGTTCAACAACGAACAGCCGATCTGATCCTGGCGCGAAATGCCGCGGAGGCGGCCAATACCGCCAAAAGCGTGTTCTTGGCCAACATGAGTCACGAATTGCGCACGCCGTTGAACGCCATTTTAGGCTTTTCCGGCATGATGCGCCGCGACCCTTCGATATCCGACAGCCAGCGCGAGAATCTCGACATCATCAACCGTAGTGGCGAACATTTGCTCAAGTTGATCAACGATGTGCTGGAGATGGCGAAGATCGAGTCCGGGCGCTTGCAATTGGAAATTGCGGCTTTCGATTTAGGCGCTTTGGTGCGCGATGTCACTGAGATGATGCAGTTGCGCGCTCAAGAAAAGGACTTGCGCCTATTGCTCGACCAATCGTCGGAATTTCCGCGCTATATCAAGAGCGATGAAGCTCGTATTCGCCAGATACTGATCAATCTGATCAATAACGCGGTTAAATTTACCGAACAGGGCGGCATCACCCTCAGGCTGGGAGTGAAAAAAAACGCCCGGCAACACTTGTTGATAGAGATAGAGGATACGGGCGCTGGTATCGCGCCCGAGGATCAGCAGCGTTTGTTCGAACCCTTCGTGCAATTGAGCGACGGTGCCGCGCAACAGGGTACAGGTCTGGGCCTGACCATCACCCGGCAATTCGTGCATATGCTGGGCGGCAGTATCTCCGTCGATTCCACGCCGGGCAAAGGTTCGATATTTCGAGTCGAGTTACCAGTGGAACTGGCTTTGCCGAACGATGTACTATTTCCGGTGAGCAAAACCCAAGGCGAGGTGGTGGGGTTGAAGCCTGGGCAAAATCGGCACAAGATTCTGATCGTCGAGGATCAGCATGATAATCAGGTGTTGCTCGACCGCCTGATGACCGAGCTCGGGTTGAAAACCCGAATCGCCGGGAATGGGGAGGAGTGCCTCGAAATATTTCAAAGCTGGCATCCGGATTTGATCTGGATGGATAGGCGCATGCCGATCATGGATGGACTGGAAGCCACCAAACGCTTGCGGAATTTGCCCGGCGGCGAAAATGTGAAAATCGTTGCGGTCACGGCGTCTGCGTTTAAAGAGCAACAACAGGAAATGCTGGATGCCGGTATGGACGACTTCGTGCGCAAACCTTACCGCTTCGACGAAATATATCAATGTCTGGCGCGCCAACTCGACGTCGAATACCTCTATCAAGGTCAAGATGACGGAGGCAAATCTGAATACGCCGTATTAACGCCGTCCATGCTGGCTGGCTTGCCGATCACCTTACGCAAGGAATTGCGCGATGCGCTGGAAATTTTGGACAGCGACGGCATCGAGGCTCTGATTGGCCAAATACGTCAATATGACGTCGTGTTGGCGGAAACTCTGTCGGGGATGGCCAATAATTTCGATTATGAAGGTATCATGAGATGCCTGGATGCGGTGGAGAATCCGGATTAGAACCTTGCTGTGTTTCTGGTTCCCTGGGTTCTCCGTGGGAACTCATACCAACCAAAATATTTTAAATGAACATGGATTTTATCGATCGCCAAATCATTCAAGCGACTCAGGCGGGTTTGCCCCTGGTTGCCGAACCCTATCGCGCCGTCGCCGAGCAGGTCGGACTCGATGAACAGGAAGTGATGCGGCGCATGACGCGCATGCAGGACGAAGGCGTGATACGCCGTATCGCCGCGGTGCCGAATCATTACAAGTTGGGCTATCTTTTTAACGGCATGACGGTGTGGGACGTGGATGATCAACGCGTGGACGGTTTGGGACAAAGCGTCGCCGAACTGCCCTTCGTCAGCCATTGTTACCAGAGACCGCGGCACTTGCCGGATTGGCCCTACAACTTGTTTGCGATGATTCACGGCAAGACCGAGCAGGAGGCCGAGCGCCAGGTCTTTGCGATTGCCGAAATACTGGGTGACAGCGCCCGCAGTCACGAGGTGTTGTATAGCACGAAAATTTTGAAAAAAACCGGCTTGCGGATAGGGGCGTAGCAGATGTTCAGACTCAGCCAATACATGCGGGAAGTGCTCGAGCCTACCCCATTGACGGAACCGCGCAAACCCAAAGGGCCGGTGGTGATTTGGAACTTGATACGCCGCTGTAATCTGACCTGCAAGCACTGCTACACGACCTCCGCAGATATCGATTTTCCGGGTGAGTTGAGCACGCCGGAAATCTTTGCGGTAATGGACGATTTGAAGACCTTCGGGGTGCCGGTATTGATCCTGTCGGGCGGCGAGCCACTGCTGCATCCGGATATTTTTGCCATTTCCAAACGCGCCCGCGATATGGGGTTTTATGTCGCGCTGTCCAGCAACGGCACCTTGATTGGCTCGGGCAATATCGAGCAAATCGCCGCCATCGATTATCAATACATAGGTGTCAGCCTGGACGGCATGCGAGAAGCGCACGACAAGTTCCGGCAGAAGCAGGGTTCATTCGATGCCTCGCTGGCCGGCATCCGCTTGTGTCGCCAGCACGACATCAAGGCAGGCATTCGTTTTACGCTGACCCGGGACAATGCCCACGATTTCGAAGCCTTGCTGCAGTTGATGGACGACGAAGACATAGACAAATTTTATTTGTCGCATCTGAACTACGGTGGGCGTGGTAACAAGAACCGTAAGGACGACGCCGAATTCCAATTGACCCGGCGGGTGATGGATGTTTTATTCGAAAAATCGTTGACTTGGGAGCGGCAAGGTTTGCATCGCGAGGTGGTTACCGGCAATAACGATGCCGATGCCGTGTATTTTTTGCATTGGGTCAGGCGACGTTTTCCTGAGCGCGCCGACCATATCCAGGCCAAACTGCGACAATGGGGAGGCAACGCCTCCGGTGTCAATGTCGCCAATATCGACAACCTGGGTAATGTCCATCCGGATACCTTCTGGTGGCATTACGGGCTCGGTAACGTTCGGCAACGGCCGTTTTCCGAAATCTGGCAGGACGTATCCGATCCTTTGATGGCCGGTCTTAAATCAATCCCGCGCCCGCTAAAAGGTCGTTGTGGAACGTGCCATTATCAAAGCATCTGCAACGGCAACACTCGCGTTCGCGCGCAACAATTGACCGGCGATGTCTGGGCGGAGGATCCGGGGTGTTATTTGTTGGATGAAGAGCTGGAGCCGATTTAAGTCGCCGTTTTAACTGCGCTATTTTTCATTTGCCCATAGACAGAAAATTTAAATGCCCGATTCCTCTCTTTATAGGCACAGCACGAATTTAATTGGTGTTTCGACGGCTTGCATAGCGCATCATCTTTTCAATAAAAATCCGCAACCCTTGCATATCGCCGGTACTCGGGAGTCAGCTCACGGTTTATTCGAACAGTTGGATAGACAAACGGATTTGAATGAATGCGGCGGGATTTTTCAGGACTATATGTGCGTGGTGTTCGGTTTCGAAACCGAACAACGCTTGCGCGATGACGCGGCAGGAAGACGGCGCTACCGCAACAGCTATTTGAGATTGATTCAGGACTGGGGCTTGGATTCCAACAATGCGCAAGGGGCAGTCTTTAAAGGTTGGGTCGAGAGTCATTTCGGATTGTTTCCCCAATACCATAAGCAACTGATCAGCAATTTCGATAGCAAGGGCTGGATCACGTATATCGAAGAAAAGATGAGCAGCCGTTACCACAATAACTGCATCTACATGCAGCTGGATTTGCTTTATGAGTATTGTCAGTGGGTCATCGAGCATTTCGGATTTCCGGCCGCCAGACACAAGACTTTATATCGCGGCGTCAACGGTCTGGAGGATCATTGCATCGTTTTCGGTGAAGATAAAAATCACAAAATCGTCCGATTTAACAGCTTGATTTCGTTTACGGATAACCCGAATACCGCCGGCCAATTCGGCTCCTATATTCTGGAAGTCGAGGTGCCCATGGTGAAGCTGATCTTTTGCAACGATCTTCTGCCGCATCATGCTTTACACGGAGAATCGGAATATTTGGTCATAGGCGGCGACTATAGTGTTAAGGTATTGAGATGAATGAGGATTCGGAAAGATTAAGCAGGGCCTTGGGCGCCTATTTGGGATTTGCTTGCGGGGATGCTTTGGGGGCTACGGTGGAATTCATGTCGCCCAAGAAAATTCAAAGACTTTATGGCGTTCACCGCGACATTATCGGCGGCGGATGGTTGGGCTTGGAAGCCGGTCAAGTCACCGACGATACTCAAATGTCGTTGGTGTTGGGGCAGGCGATCATCGATTATCCGGATTGGAATATCCGGGCCGTCGCCGATAATTTCGTCGCCTGGCTGGAAAGCGAGCCGCCGGACATCGGCAATACCTGCAGGCGGGGGATAGAGCGATATCGCGATCGCGGCGAACTTTTCGGACCTCCTAGCGCTGACGAAGCAGGGAACGGCGCCTGCATGCGCAATTTACCGGTGGTGCTGGCGACCTTGAATCGGCCGGCGTTTTTCGAGGCCTGGAGCCTAGAGCAATGCCATTTGACGCATCATAACGCCTTGTCCGATGCCGCTACATTAACATTGGGGCGCATGGTCAATTCCCTGATTCAACGGCGCGGCGACGAGGTGTGCCGGCAACATGCGCTAAGCTTGGTCGAACAATTTCCGGAATTCCGCTTTGACCCTTATCCGGGAAAGGCAACTGGTTACATAGTCGATACCGTGCAGACGGTGTTGCATTATTTCTTCAATTCCACTGATTTCGAGTCTTGCTTGATTGGCGTTGTGAACCAGGGAGGAGATGCCGATACGACGGGCGCGTTGGCAGGAATGTTAGCGGGTGCTAAATATGGTGTTGAGGAGATTCCCCTGGGGTGGTTGTCGATTCTGAATAGGCAAGTTACGAAACAGATACAGAAACAAACGCATGCATTGCTGCAGATGAATTGTTTTTGACATAAGGTATGTTGTAGAGTGGTTGCCTGATGGGAAATGATCTATCTTTTTCGACATATCCTATATGAATCATTTTCTATCAGCATTTTAGGATGGTGTCGTCAAGAGCGATGCCAAGTCATCAGCGTGCATCTCAAGCTCTCAATCAGCGAAATTGTTTGACGATTAAAGTTTTAGTTTTTGCTGTCGATAAACCTCTCAAATTCGTCTGCTCTTAAGTTTCAACAGGAAGAGTGAGCTCTGTAAATGCATTAAATTAAGGGGACTGGTCATGACTTCGATCGTTACCGCAATGACACCAACGCAAATATCTCAGTTAAGCACCACGCAGATCAAAGCGTTGAAAACCGCTGATTTTCAAGCGATGACAACAGCTCAAATCCAAGCGATCACTACTGAGCAGATCACGGCCATTGATACAGAGGACCTTGTCATCCTCAGTTCGAGCCAGATCCAAGCGCTCGATGTATATGACCTTCAATTGTTAGAATCAAACCAGTTGCAAGCGCTGAAGTCGGCGCAAATCGCAGCCCTAACTACTAGCCAGATCCAGGGATTGACTACCGATCAGATAGCTACCTTGACGACTGCACAAGTTAAGGGATTGGAAACTGCTGATCTCGCTGTATTGACGACAGATCAAATCGTGGCAATGGAAACCCAGGATGTTGCTGCCCTGAGCACGGCTCAGCTCGCTTCGCTGGGCACCACCGCGGTGCAATCGCTAACTACCGATCAAATCGTGGCACTGACC
>JAQTYP010000111.1 GCA_028688235.1 Methylomonas sp. | reverse complement strand
GGCTTGCTCAAACATTTTATGAAAGTAGCAGGCATTGCAGAAAATGAGCTTTAGAATTAAGCCTACCCCAACGCTCCAGCCGACTCCGCTACAGCTACGCGGCTGAGCTTTGCGTTATGTGGCAATAAAGTGGCAGGTTTAGCGTGCGAAGAAATAAACAATATCGGTGACAAATAGGGTCGTAAAATCGCCCACCCGGCAGCTGTGGAGGGAAACCGCTCGACGCGCTTTATAATTCGATCAATCGCAGCGTTTGGTAGATCGTTTTTTATGGCTCTATATGAAATTGAGTGGGTAAGCAGCAAAAAAACTGAACTTCAAAACCGCCAACGGGCGGCACGTCCCTTTGACCGACTTGTTGGGCTTGCGAGTCGGCAAAAATTAAGGTTCTTCCAGATTTTCCGTGGGAATAGCCAATCGATAGCATCCGCAAGTTGATTGAGGTAAACGATATGTGCGTAAGATGTTGAAATGCATGGAATTTAAAAACCCATGCAACCATTCGGATTTCAACTCGAGGCTGATTTCGTCAAATATCACGGCAAATCCTAGAGAGCCATGATTTTCTACCCCGATGGAATTACCGGGCCCTGCCTCAAAGCAGGGGATTTCGGGAAGTTGTTTTTGACGGAATCCTAAGTCCTACTGGCAAATCAGGATCACGGAAATGTTGTCCGTACCGCCGTTGCGGTTGGCTTGATCGATTAAGGTTCTAGCCTTGATCTCGATATTGTCGCTTCCCAAGTCTTGCAATATGTCCGCAATGCCAAGGTCGCTCACGCAATCGGTCAAACCGTCGGAACACAGCAGAAAGGCGTCGTCGGCTTCGATATCGATCATTTGCACGTCGGGTTTGATGGACGGTGCGGGTCCTATGCCTTGATAAATCCTGTTCGTGGCCGGACTTTCGCCGATTTGTCCGCCGTCCAGCCAGAGCTGATACAGGGAATGGTCCTTGCTGATCTGAAGCAGCTCGCCGCGACGCATCCGGTATAGGCGGCTGTCACCCACATGAAAAACCTGTAGCTTGTCGAGGGCGGGAACGATTCTGCAACCGACCAGCGTCGTGCCCATGCCGCTGCCGTCGTCTAAGCCCGCTTGCTGATTGTCACGGTAAATGACCCTGTTGGCTTCGATTAATATATCGGCGATCAGCCTGGATTGACTTTCCAGGTTGGGGCCGCAAGATATCCGATCCGGTTTCTTGAATAAACGGCAAATTTTTTGCCAAAGATTGGCATCGTCTAGCGGGACGGTAGCAACCGGCAAGTGTTTTGCCATCAGCGTATCGATCAACGTGACGGCCTGATTGCTGGCCTTGTCGCCGCTACGATGCCCCCCCATGCCGTCGGCCAGCAAGAAAACTCCGGATTGGGTATTCAGTAAAATGGAGTCCTCGTTGATTTCCCGGCATAGCCCGCAATCGCTCAGTCCGCATACGGAATATCTGTTAAAAACGCGTTCTATCGCCATAGATGCTCGCTGTGATTACTGTTGACCCCGGCCCGTCTGGCATTCCCACGCGCAAGAGGCTGTCGTAAAAGGTAGGTTGGGCTGAATGCAGTGAAGCCCAACATTATGATTTTGTTGGGCTTCTCTTCGCTCTGCCCAACCTACATTTTGGCTTTTACGACACCCTCCGCAAGCGTGGGAATGCCTATTACGCGATTATAGTATTACAGCGGTTTTTGCCCGGTAAATATCAAATATTCCGTCAGTTTTTCGTTGAACAACTGATATTGCGCCAAACCGACCCGGTAATTGGCCGTTTGGGCCTTGGTGCGCAGGCCCAGCCACTGGCTGAGTTTTTGTACCGGCTGTAAGCGTTTGGCCACTTTGTACATATATTCCACCGAGGCTTGGGTCTGCGGTGTGATGTCGTCGCAATGTATGGTCTCGAAGCCTTGCTGCTGCAATAAGCCCTGCATTTCGTCGCGCGAACACAGATTCGGCACGGCCCAACCGTTCAGACAGGTGACGACGGCATCCCATTGATGCTCGGTGAATTGGCGTTGCAACAAAAAACCGTCGCAGACGACGACGCGTCCGCCGGGTTTCAATACCCTAAAAGCCTCGCGCAAGAAATCGCCCTTGTTCAAGGCATGGCAGGAGCTTTCCAAGGCCCAGACCACGTCGAAACTGGCGTCGGCGAACGGAGTAGCGCAAAAGTCCGCCACTTCGAAATTTACCCGATCGGATACGCCGTGACGGCGCGCATGTTGTTCGGCATAGGCGGCCTGTTTGGCGCTGATCGTGATGCCTGTGACGCTATTGCCGTGTTGTCTGGCCATCCAGATCGTGCTGCCGCCGATGCCACAGCCCGCATCCAGTACCTTGTCGCTCGCCCGGATGCCGGCCTTGTCGTATAGCACCTGATTTTTATTCAGCAGGGCTCGATGTTGATCGTAGGGCTTGGCTTCGTCCCAATAACCGTAATGTAAAGCCAGGTTGTCGCGGTTACACCAGGCGAACAGATAGTCGCGGTAGCATTCGTCGTAATGTCGGGTGGCATCCGCCTTCAGTTCCTCGGTGGATAGTTCGGCGTTTCGACCTAAGCTCTGGTCGCGGTAATCCTGATTGGGTTCTATCGTGTACATCTTAGGTTAGAATGCGGGCTAATTAGTTGCTGTTGGCCGGGCATTATAAGCGGTTTCCGTATGGATCGAGGATGTTGCGTGGTCGTGCTAGCGGCAAGACAGTGACGGTGACGTATAATGCTTGGCTTGTTTACCGTTTATGAGGCGCAGCCATGCACGTTACCTTGGTTCATGTTCGAGTCAAACCCGATCATATAGCGGAATTTCTGGAAGCCACCCGGCTCAACCACGAAGCCTCGGTGCAGGAAGCCGGCAATCGCCGCTTCGACGTACTGCAATCGCCGGAAAATCCCGCCCATTTTGTTTTGTACGAAGCCTATGCGTCTGCCGAAGATGCCGCCGCGCATAAGCAAACCTCGCATTATCTGGCCTGGCGCGACACGGTGGCCGACTGGATGGCCGAGCCCCGCCAAGGCATGCCGTTTAACGGCTTGTTTCCTAGAGGATAAGACATCATGCAGTTTTCACCTTTTGCTATTTCCCGCTTCCCTCGCATCCTATACGGTCGCGGCCGCATCGACGAAGTTCCGGCATTAGCCGCTGGTTATGGCAAGACTGCGTTACTGGTGACCGGCCAACAATCGTTTTGCGGGTCGCCGCGCTGGCAGGGTTTTACCCAAGCGCTGGAAAACAAAGGCTTGCGTTGGCTGCATTTTACGGTGTCCGGCGAACCGTCGCCGCAATTGGTCGACGATGCGGTCGCACAGTTTCGTAACGAATCGGTGGCGGTCGTGATTGCGATAGGCGGCGGCAGCGTGCTGGATGCCGCCAAGGCCATAGCCGGTCTGCTGCCGCACGGCAACAGCGTGATGGATCATTTGGAAGGCGTGGGCAAAAATGTGCCGTATCGCGGCCCCAGTACGCCGTTCATCGCCGTGCCGACCACCGCCGGCACTGGCAGCGAAGCTACCAAGAACGCGGTACTCAGCGTGCAAGGGCCTGATGGTTTCAAAAAATCCTTCCGTGACGAATGTTTGATTCCGGAATATGCGGTCGTCGATCCGGATCTGCTGACGACTTGCCCGCCGGAATTGATCGCCGCCGACGGCATGGATGCCTTCACGCAATTACTGGAATCTTACGTTTCGTTGAAAGCCAATCCTTTCGTCGACGCGCTGGCCTGGAGCGGCATGACGGCCTTCGAACAAGGATTTTTTGCGGCCTACGAAGGCAAGGAGCCGGAAGCCGCCGAAGGTCGCGGCGCCATGGCTTACGCGGCTTTGCTATCCGGCATCACGTTGGCTCAGGTGGGCTTGGGTTCGGTGCACGGTTTGGCTTCTCCTCTGGGGGCTTATTTCCCCATACCGCACGGCGTGGTTTGCGGCACATTGGTGGCGGCGGCTACCGAAGTGAATATCCAGGCTATGCAACAAAGAGAACCGCAGCATCCGGCCTTGATCAAATATGCCCAAGTCGGACGACTGCTGGCAGACCGCAACGACTTGAACGACGATAGCGCCCGGCGAAGGTTGATAGAATTGTTGGCGGATTGGAGTGAACGCCTGCAGTTGCCCAGGCTGAATCGCTACGGCATTAGTGCGGCGGACTTTTCGCTGATCGTCGCCAACAGCCGGGGTAGCAGCATGCAAACCAACCCGATAGTCTTGACCGATGCAGAGATTACCCGGATTTTGCAGGAAAGGCTGTAAATTCGACGGTCTCAAAGTTTGTCCAAAAGGATGCGATACCCATCCTCCTGCAAGCTTGGCGATTTTGCACTTGACATAAAATATCTACCTGATAAAGTCAGCGGCAATTCAAATGCGCAGACAACTTCGGCCGATAATCAATAGATTGGCTATTGGAGAGCAGCCGCGGCGTATCGCTATATGACCAGAAGAGCAAAATGCATGTCGGCGGCTCTGAAGCGAGAGTTAGTGCCTATCCTCGAAGCGTACGGCTTCACCGGCACGTTTCCTCGCTACCGGCGCGAACGACCGACGAGCATACTGTTCGTAACGATTTTCTACGACAAGTCCGCCACCGCATTCTGCTTGGAGTTCGGTGCGCATGAACGCGGCGACAAACTGACGAGTTGGGGGGAACTGATCCCTGAGAACGGACTGATGTTGGAGTACGTGCCATTCGATCAACGAGCCCGTTTGCAGGCTCGATGTGATGGCGGAAGTGTTGCGGCCGACTGGTTTGCGTTTGGGCGGTTATCGGATGATGCGCAGTTTCGTGATCTCGCCGCGTCTGTTACGAGGCTGCTTCCGCAAGTCGAAGCGTGGTTCGAACTTGGCACCGTTGGTCCCAATGTCTCGCCGAATGGACGCTAACGGGTTCATCCTGATCGACAGAGGTTTATTTTTCGTGATGCCTGTAGAAATCAACACAGACGCTGCCTATTCATTGGCGAGAGCGATTTCAACAAGAATCGTATCCGGAGACATATCCGAATACGAAGGCGGGATGAAAATTTGGAAAGAAGTCATCGATAAGCTAGGTCAAAAGTGCCCCGATGATCTTTGGCCATTCAAGTCCAATTCCAGCGCAATCGAAGACATTAAATGGAACGCCCAGCAAGGTGGAAACAGCAATGAAAGACTCATCAATCAGTGTGAGCAAGAAATAATGGCAGCGGCAAAGCGATTGATAAATCAGGCATAACCGGTTGGTGTTCCATGCCGCTAGTCTCTCGCAAGCGCCCCGCCATTGGTGATGTCATCGAAATTCCAATACCTGACGGCTTGGCTTATGCACAGTACACCCACAAGCATCTAAAGTACGGGGCACTGCTTCATGTGCTGCCTGGAGTTCATCACTCGCCAGTGAATGACTTCTCCGGCCTGGTCGCCCTGTTACCCCAATTTGTGGCGTTTTTCCCTCTTGGGGCTGCATGCAATCGAGGCATCGTCCGCGTCGTGGCAAACGAACCGATTCCATTTCATGCTCAGGCCTTTCCAATCTTCCGCTCCTGCGTGAAAACCCCAAACGGTTGCGGCCCATGGTGGCTCTGGGATGGTTCGAGGGAATGGAAAGTGGGTGAGCTTGAAGAAGAAATGAAGTCTTTGCCACTTCATGAAATAGTCAACGATACTTTGCTCATAGCGCGCATCGTCCAAGGCTGGCGCCATGAGTTCGACACCTGACCGAAGGAAATGGGAATGAAGACACGAAGCCTGGAAGAATGGACCAGACTATTCACAAAGCTGGGCGTAAACGACCCCAAACAATGGGCGGAGGCTGAAGTAGGCGAAAATCTTGGCAACTTGCCCAAGGCTGCCTTTCTTAGACAAGTCTGGAACGAAATACCCGGAACCGACGATGGCGCATGGGTCGAGGCCTGGATGAAAATGGCCAGGCGCCAACCGGATGAGGCTCATATTGTCGCCATCTACGAACGCATGCTGGCGATGGGAATTGCCAACGAGGATCTTGCCTTACTCTTACGTGGCGTCATGTCTCAGTTTCTTCATCGAATTGCCTATCTGCTGGACGACGCCAGCCTGACGGATGAAGACTTGCGGGAAAACATCAGTTGGGGATTCTACGAGGAGGACACCGAGTTCGAAGAACCAATCAGGAGGCTGGGTTGCCTTCATGAACTGGTATTCCAACTCGATCCGGAATATAAAGATGACTAACGATTCGATCAGTTGGAGGCGTTTCCGCGCCATTATTATTTCCAATGTCAGCTTGTTTTGATTCCAATGCCGATTACCTATTACCAGTCCGACACGGAAGTCATCATAGGCGATTACGTGCAGTTCAAGGTCGGGCTGTTTTTTTGGCGTGGCTGGCAACCCGGGCGCGTGATGTATGTTCCGGGCCGGTCGCCGAAAATCCCGCAGCTGGAATTCAATGGGCTTGGTTGGATTTGTGTTCGTGGGGACAGGATGGATGTTGGCGCAGTCATTGATCCTGTTACCCAGCAAGTACGGAAGACGGTCCGCTTTGTGAAACGCACCGATGATGATTTAACGCAGACACCGAGTGATTTTGTTTTCGAACCCGATAACTGAAGTGTAGCTTTACCTGTTGGTAAAAAAGGCGCTGCACTTTTCCGGCATTAGATACAGGAGAATGTGCTATGGCGTATGACAGGGCTGATTGGCACTACGGCGGGGACTACCCCACGGACCTTCCTCCCGAAAATGGTGGAACCCACATCGGCATGTTCCTGGCGTGGGCCATTCAGCGAGATCTTGCGGGCCAGTTGTTGACTACCGAAGCGCCAGACGCGGTAGAAGCAGTCAAGGCGCGACGGATGACGGGGCGCGCCTTCCTTTTCGAAATCTGTGATGAAAAGTTCTGGGAAGACGATTTGAATGCAGAAGGCAACGCGTTCGCCAAGGTCTACTACGAGAAAGACATCTACATAAACAACTATCAGCGGGTGCTGGGTGCTGATTTACCCAGTCTGTACTACGTCGAGGATACTTGGGAAAACTTCGATCGCATCGCCCAAGTGATAGATGAACGCTTCAGTCGCTGGCGTGCGAACAAGGGTAGGCCGTGATGGCAGTTCTGGAAGGCCCGCATCTGATACCGCGTTAGATTTATTATATGAGATACCGTTTCGCAGGCGTATTCCGCTACCGTGGCAAACTTTTTATTACAAGGGAGCGTAAGGTTGGCGGACCCAGGTGCGTAGTGATGCCGCCGATTGAACTCGACCCGGATGCGGAAATTGAAGCAATAGGCACGGAAGTGCTTTCGGCGCTCGATGCTTTCGAAGAATCTTCGGAAAAGCTGGCGCCTGAACAGTGGAGCCGGCTAAACAAGGAATTCATGGATTTTGTTGGAGCGCCCTCCGTTGCCGCATTCGAGCGCGCGAAGAGCGAGGTCACGATCCGGCACGACACCTCTACCGAGATATACGCCTTATTTAACAAGGATGGTAAGGAAATAATTGAACTCCAAGCGCCCACAAAGGCGCAATTGACAGAAAATATCGTCAAGTTAGTGGGATGTCTTGAAATGTAACCCGTCGCTTTACGAACAATTCGGTCCGTTTTTCACTAAATCCTGAGTCGATTTCTTTTCGACTTAATCTTCAGCCGTTGGAGGGCCTCATGCTGAACGCTGTCTTGCCGGAACCTGAACAAACCACTTGTCGATCTAAAACCGGCCATATCAAATCCGAGTGGCTGGAACGACTGGACGATACCGCGTTCATTAAGCGCTGCCGCAACGGGAAGATTAGCCGCGACGAATTATCCCGCTTTGTCCGCCAACACCAGTTGTATTCCCGCGAATTTACTCGTTATTTGGCGGCGCTGATCAGTAACATCGAAAATGAGGACGACAGGCTGGCGTTGACGCAAAACCTGTTCGATGAAATGGGGCTGGGCGACGCCGGTACTGTTCCTCATACCGTGCTGTACCGGGAGATGATGGCGGCGTTGGGCGTGGAACCTGACGCAACGCCGCTACCCGCGACACGCCGGATGATCGATACGATGTTCGAGTGCAGCAAGTCCGACAACTTCATGACGGGCCTAGGAGCGCTGTGTCTAGGCGCGGAAGGCATAGTGCCTTACCTTTACTCGGCCATCGTCGATGGTTTTCTGGCGGTGGGCGAGTCGCTCGATTCACTGCTGTTTTTTACGCTACACATCGAATGCGACGATGATCATTCGGAAACCATGTATCGCATCATCGATAGGGAGTTGGCCATAAATCCAGACGCAATCCATGAGCTGCACCATGGAGCCGCCAAATTGATCCAGGCACGAGCGGCCTTTTTGGACGGTCTTTCCGATTAACCTCAAATACGGAGTCAAACTTCATGAGCGAGCAAAAATACCATTCTGCCGATTTCGACAAAACCCCACCGACTGTGCCGGTAACGATACCGGAGCGTCTGATACATAAGGCTGTGGAAAAAGAGGGAGCGCGCAAGGCCTATTCCAGCGAGCGCAAGCATCCTGTTTCCTTCGTCGATTTGCCCTCGCACGCCATCAGCGTCACTATTGGCGGACTGTTGCCCGGCGGTACGTCCAATCGCCACCGCCACACTTACGAAACCATTTTGTATGTATTGGAAGGGCGGGGCTATAGCTTGGTCGAAGACCGGCGCATCGATTGGGAAGTTGGAGATGCCGTTTATATTCCGGTCTGGGCTTGGCATCACCATGTCAATCTCGATCCGGATAAGCCAGCCAGATACATTGCCTGCGAAAACGCGCCGATGCTGCAAAACATGGGGATGTTGGCGCTACGCGAAGAAGTCGCTTAGGGTCTGCCATGCTGCCCGTATTCAGCAAGCACAAACCGGTAGCTGTCGACCCCGATGAAAGCGCGTCCTCCGGTCTTTCCAAAACCGATAGACATTACCGACTAAGCGCCAGACGCACGCTGGCTTGCAAACTGCTTGGTATAATGCCGCCGGCTTGGCGCGAACCCATCGCCGAATGCCTTTTGCGTAGAAAGTCATCGCCCGGCCCCGCTGCGGAACATGTGATCCAACATTTGCTCAGCCATAAACAGCATCAACGCAAAAGCCGTAATAACCGGGATGCGTTGGTTTCCAAGGCGGCCGATTTTTTCTATGCCAATCAATATCGGCAATACCTGAATCCTATGATGTCTGCATTTGCCGCAACGGCCGTCCAGGTCCTGGCTGCCGGCG
>JAQTYP010000110.1 GCA_028688235.1 Methylomonas sp. | reverse complement strand
GCAGCACCAGCATGGAAAATCTGAAAAAACAGTTCGCGTTTTTGCAAGGCGATGCGGCCAAAGGTGTTTTTTCCTATTTCGCACTGCTGACCTTGCCTTACGCGTCCGAATCCGCCTGGTTGAACATAGGCAGTACATTGGCGGGCGTCAAAATCGAGGCGCAAGCCGGCTTGGGCAAAACGGCGGACGAAGAAGTGCCGCTACGACTGGATTTCGAATTGGCCGAGGGCGCCACCTTGCCGCTGAAATTGCAATACGGCGAGCAATTGCAGGGGTATTTTTTAATCGATAAACATAGCGAAAGACTGCATTCCGGCCATGTCGTATTCGGCCAAGGACAGGCGACTCGTTTCGACGTCGCCGGATTGAAAGTCGATATCAGGCAGCCTGTGTTCGATTTGTCGGAGGCTGTGGGGGCTTTTGCCGCCAAAGATTCCGTAGGCTTGCCCCCGCTGAAAGAAATTACCATCGATGCCGGACAGTTGATCTGGCAGGGAAAGGATTTAGGAGCATTCGATTGCCGATTTCAGCGCCACGATCAGCGTTGGCAGGGCAGCATCGATGCCGCTATGGCCAAGGGATACTTTACTATCCCCGAGCAACTCGGCGGTGGCAATCGTATCAAGCTGGACATGGATTATCTGAATCTTTCGGCGATGGATAAATTCGATCTCGAGGCGACCGATGAAGCGGTGACGGAACTGCCGCTGATCGACATCGACAGCCGCCAGTTGTTGTGGCGCTCGGTGGATTTCGGCCGCTTGCAATTGCAAACCGAGCGTCTGGCTAATGGCATACATTTCAAGAAAATTCAAATGCGCGGCGGCAACGGCCAAATCGATCTGACGGCCGACTGGTTGAAGCAAGCCGGGGGCAGTGCTACTCAGGTTAGGGGGCATCTGAAGATGGACGGATTTGGCAAATTTTTGTCACAACTGGGTTACACCGACGACATCAAGGAAACTTCCGCGGATATTCAATTCAGAGGGGGATGGCGCGGGGGGCCGCATCAATTTGCCATGTCGGCTCTGGACGGCCAATTGCAGCTGGATTTGACCGACGGGCGTATTTCCAGCATTGAGCCGGGATTCGGGCGCCTTTTAGGCTTGATTGCGATGGAGCAATGGGTAAAACGGCTGAGCCTGGATTTCAGCGATATTTACCGTGAAGGGTTGGACTTCGATCAGATCAAGGGGCGATTTAGAATCAAGGATGGTCAGGCCTTTACCGATGATTTGACCGTGGATGCGGTGGCCGCCACCTTCAATATCGATGGACTCACCAATCTGGTCGACAAGGCAGTGAATCTACGCGTGTCAGTCATACCCAAGAGTTCCGGCGCGGTGCCCATTGCTGGTACAATCGTGGGTGGTATCGCCAGCATCATCACTCAAGTGGTGACCGATGATTACAAAGAGGGTTATTTTTTCGGCTCGCAATATCAATTGTCGGGCAACTGGGGCAACGTCGAAGTCACGCCTCTGCACGATGAAGATGGGTTGGTTAATAAAACCTGGCGGGGACTGACCAATTTTGACTGGCTAAAGTGATGATTTTTTAGGAGGAAAGGCTGTGGAGCATTCCTCCGGCGTTTTTTTACGTTTACCCTTATAAAAATAAAGAGAAGCATACATGACAATCTGCGCAGCGATTCAAATGGCGTCGGGGCCTCAAGTCAACGCCAACTTGCTCGAGGCGGAAAAGCTTATTGCCGAAGCCGCCAAGGACGGCGCCAAATTAGTGGCGTTGCCGGAAAATTTTGCCATCATGGGCATGAACGAATACGACAAGGTCCATGTCCGCGAAATCGATGGCGCAGGTCCTATTCAGGATTTCCTGGCCGCCGTAGCCAAAAAATATGGCGTTTGGGTCATCGGAGGCACGATGCCCATGACTGCCGAAGCCGATAATAAGGTTCGGGCGGCTTGTCTGGTTTACGACGAGCAAGGCAAACGGGTTGCCCGTTACGATAAGATGCATTTATTCGATGTCAGCGTGCCGGATTCCGCAGAGGAATACCGGGAATCGGATTCCGTCGAAGCCGGGGACGAATTATGCGTGATAGACAGCCCGTTTGGCCGCATTGGACTTGCCGTTTGCTATGATCTGCGCTTTCCCGAGTTTTTCCGGCCAATGACCCGCCAAGGTTTGGACCTCATCGTGATTCCATCGGCGTTCACCGCCAAAACCGGTGCGGCGCATTGGGAAGTGTTATTGCGCGCACGCGCCATCGAGAATCTTTGCTATGTGATCGCGCCGAATCAAGGCGGTTTTCATGTCAACGGTCGCCAAACCTATGGGCACAGCATGATAGTCGATCCATGGGGAGTCGTATTGGATTGTTATAAAACCGGTCCCGGAGTCGTCTATGCCGATATCGACAAAGACAGGCTGCAAAAAACCCGGGCCGCCTTTCCTGCGCTAGAGCACAGGCGTTTTTTTTGCGAATGAAGATGATGTTGAAAAACTTGCTTTACGGCCTGCCTGCATTGGTCTTGGTCGCCTGCGCCGACACGTCCGAGCGTTATCGCGACACACATATGTTGGAGATGCCGCCGGAATTGCCTATCGAGCACACGCACGCCCAAACTGCAATTGCGGCCGATGACATGAAACCCAGGGCTGCTACAGCCCTGTCCGGTTTGTTGGCGTTCGAAGACGATGCCAAAAAGCCGGCGTTGATGCTGAAAACCCGGCCCGACCGGGCATGGGACATGGTTGCGGTTGCGTTGAAAGTCGGCAATATCGAGGTATTGGACAAAAACCGCGAAGAAAACCGCTTTCAGGTGAAATACGATCCGGATACGGCAGGCAAGGAAGAAAGCCTATGGGATATTTTCAGCAGCGATCGTTATCCCGAAGGCGAATACACGATCACGCTGAAAGAGGATATTCCGGGGGTCGTCGTGGGCGCCGCATTGAGCAAACCCGATCTATCGGAGTCGGGTGAGGATGCTTCGGCGGAATTGATACGTTTTTTACATAAGACCATAGACGAAAAAATCATCAATCGAGACCGTAGCAAGGGCGCGGCGAATAACGCTGAGGAATAACGCTGTCTAGCTATCGTCGTCGCGTTGCCAATGGCACGACTTGCCGCCGCTTTTTTCCAGCAGTCGTACCGATTGAATCACCATGCCGCGATCGACCGCCTTGCACATGTCGTAAATGGTCAGCAAGGCGATTTGGGTAGCCGTCAAGGCTTCCATTTCGACGCCGGTTTGGCCGTTGGTTTTTACCGTGGCCTGGCAACGAACCCGGTTAGCTTCAGGTTGCGGCTGTAATTGAATGTCCACATGGGTGATGGGCAGCGGATGGCACAAGGGGATCAGTTCGGCGGTTTTTTTACTGGCCATGATGCCGGCAATGCGAGCAATGCCCAAGACATCGCCTTTTTTATGGTCGCCTGCGATAATCAGCGCCAATGTGTCCGCTTTCATGTCGATATAGCCTTCGCAAACCGCCGTGCGCTGGCTAAGCGCCTTGTCGCCGACATCCACCATGTGGGCTTCGCCGGCGCTGTTGAAATGGCTGAGAACTGAACTGGACATGACTTTGACCATCTTAAAAAACTTTCATTGTATTTCGGGTGCATCACCATGTCGATTAAAGTCCGTTATTTCGCCAGTTTAAAAGAGCGCATAGGACGTAGCGAGGATGAATTGTCGGTTGGCGCGCCCATGTCAGTCCGGCAGATATGGCGGCAACTCAATCCGGAACTGGCTATGCCCGAGTCCGTGTTGGCTGCCGTGAACATGGAATATGTCGAGCTCGACAGTCTGGTGGAGGATGGCGGCGAATTGGCGTTTTTTCCGCCTGTGACCGGGGGCTGAAATGGAGATCAGACTAAGCGAACAAGATTTCAATCCGTGGCAGGCCATACAGGATCATCAAGCCGGTCAACGACAATTGGTTGGGAAATATGGCGCAACGGGCGTTTTCGTCGGCACGATGCGCGATTTCAATCAGAACGATGGCGTACTAAGTATGTATCTGGAGCATTATCCCGGCATGACCGAGAGACAGCTGCAGCGTATAGTCGAAGAGGCTAAACATCAGTGGCGGATTTTGGATTGTCTGGTCGTTCACCGAGTCGGTGAAGTTTTCCCGGACGACGTCTTGGTGTTAGTGGCCGTATGGTCGGCTCAGCGCGGAGACGCATTCGATGCCAGTCGGTTCATCATGGAAAACTTGAAAAGCCGGGCGCCGTTTTGGAAGAAAGAAACCTTGGTTTCCGGGCTCCAGCGCTGGGTCGAGAAAAATAGCGATGGTTATCGGCCCGTGTCAGGGTATTGACGGAATAGGCGCAAAAAAAGCCCCCCAGGATGCTCCTGGGGGGCATAAAGTTAACAGCGCTTGCCGGCTGTCAAAGGACTGCGAGAGAAAAACATTTTCAGGATACGCTTGGAAATAAATTCATGATAGGGTGGCTTTAAATCGCCCTATCGGGAACTTGTTCTCGCCGGCATCCTAAGCTTTAAGTGAGCCGTCGAAATCGAGATTGCTCGAAATGGTGGCGGCACCGAATAACAGGGTGGACAGAATGAACTCGCCGGACATGAATCCGAATACGCCTATGGTAAAGAATACGCCGGTCAGGATGTCTCTATAAAGATTGCTGGATTTGTTCATTTGAAGCTCCTAGACTGATGACAGTCGATTCAATGAAGACGACTTCACTATAACGTTTATTTTTTTATTTACAATGGCGTGTGCGGTGTTTTAATTGTATCTTAATGAGAAATAATGAGTCATAAAACTGTCATATTCGCCTAGTAAAAGCCTGCCTATTCGTCATTTTTCCTATGCGGCTGGCTTGGGAACTTTTAGCTTTATTGAAACTGAACTAGCAGGGTGTCCAGATTTTTTTGTGGAAGCCTGATTTTCGATATCACTTGTTCTGCAAAATCTTGCTGAAGTATCTCTCCGTCCAGTTTTTTCAGTTGATATTCCAACATCTGCAATTGCTTGTAATCCAAAGTCAATGTTAGCGTCGCCATCTCGATGAAATCGACGATTTCAGCCCGTTCTATGGCTTGTTTGGCGACATTGCCGTAAGCGCGCGTCAAGCCACCGGCACCGAGTTTGATGCCGCCGTAATAGCGGATCACGGCTAGCATCAGATTAATCAGTTGTTTGCCTTCCAGATGTTGAAAGACGGGCTTGCCTGCCGTGCCGCTGGGCTCTCCCGCGTCGTGGAATCGGCAGATCAGGCCGTTCGGCGATTGTATGCGGTAGGCGTAGACGATATGACTCGCACCGGGATATTGCTCGTGTAGGGATTTCAACAGTGACATCGCGTCGCGTTCCGTTCGACAGGGGCTGATGATGCCGATAAAACGCGATTTCTTGATGATTTCCTCGCATTCACAGGCTTTGACGACGATTTTCACCTTATAACAGTCCGTCGATTTCCGGGTGATGCCGCAATAATTGCTCGCGGAAATATTCTATCCGGCTTTCGTCATGACGCTGGTCGCGTGCGATGTCGACGCCAATATCGCTGACTATGCGCATCGGCGACGGCGACAGGAATATCAGGCGGTCGGCCAGCGCTATGGCTTCCCGCAAGTCATGGGTAACGAACAGCACGGTATGCGGCCGCTGTTGCCACAAGGAATACAGCAGGCTTCTGACCTGGCGGGCCGTCGGCGCATCCAGCGACACGAAGGGTTCGTCCATCAGCAAGATATCCGCTTCGACGGCAAAGGCTCGTATGATCGAGACCCGCCTTTGCATGCCCAAAGACAGGCGTTCGGGATATTGATGCTCGACATCGCGTAATTGCATGCTGTCCAGCAAGCCGTCGATCAATTCCGTCTTGGGTTGGCCGGCAAAAACCAGTTCGATATTCTGCCTGACGCTGTGCCACGGTAATAACCTTGGATTTTGAAACACGTAGCCTATGCTGGGTATGATGCCGCTACGGCCTACGTCGATCTGCCCCTCGTAATGGCTGTCCAAGCCGGCGATCATGTTCAACAGCGTAGTCTTTCCGCAGCCGGAAGGGCCTACCAGGCAAACGAACTGATCCGGATGGACCGTGAAGTTCAGCTCCGCTATCGCATGGTGGAACTGGTCGTCTTGTTGCGTGGAGCCATAAACCTTATTGGCTATGCTGATGCGGATATCGCTCATCGCCGCCACCTTTGGATTTTTCTGTCCATGGGCTTGAGTATCGTCAGCTCTATCAATTGGATGATGGCGATAAAGGCGAAACTATAGGCCAGCAGGCCGGCGACGTCGAACAGCTGAAAAAAGATGTGCAACTGATAGCCCATGCCGTTACTGCGACCCAATAATTCCACGACCAAAATGATTTTCCAGATTAACGCCAGTCCCGAGCGGGTGGCGGCCATCACGAAAGGATGCAGTTGCGGCCATATCACATGCACAAAGGTTTTGCGCTTGCCGAAACGGTAACTTTGCGCCATTTCCAGCAAATCCTTGTCCAGCGATCGGGCGCCTTCCCGTATCGTGACGATGACATTGGGTAATTTGTTGATCACCACGGCCAGAATCGCCGACGATTCCTCCAGCCCGAACCAAATGTAACAAAGAATGATGGTGACCAAGGCCGGGATGTTGAGAAACATCACCAGCCAGTTGTCGAAAAAAGCATTCAACGTTTGATTTTTTCCCAACAAAATGCCTATCGCGCAACCCAGCAGCATCGCGATTCCGAAGCTTGCCAAAAGGCGCAGCAGCGTCGCGCCCAAGTGGTAAGGCAATTCTCCGGAAACGGTTGCCTGCCAGAAACTATGGCCGACTTTGGCTGGCGTCGGCAGGGTCGGACTATGCAAAGCTAGGGCTAATAGTTGCCACATTGCCAGCAGCAGCAGGCTGGACGATAGCGCCAACAGCTTGTTGCGCGCGGAGCAAGACAAGCGCATCAATTCGCCGGCCAGAATAGTTCGGCTTGCAATGTCTCGGCTTTGCCCGTCAATTTGCCGCCGCCGGTTTGCCGCAACAACTGGTAAATTCTTGCGGCGGCATTTTTCTCGGCTGCTCCCCAGGAGGCGATACGGCCTTCACAATACCTGGCCCTGATTTGCTTTTGCGTGGCAGGATCGTCGGTTTCGGTCAAGCCGGCGACCTTTTGCCAGGCTGAATCCGAGTCGCAAAGATTATCCTTGGCTGTTCTGGCAATCTTCAAAAACTGTTGCAACGCGTCTTTATGCCGTTCGGCCCAGCTTTGCTTGAACACATAGCCCAGGCTGGGCACCGTTTCTGTTACGCCGAGTGCGCGGGTGATGTCTTCGCCGCTCATCAACTGCTTATAGCCCTGAGCCTCCAGTCGGGCCGCAAAGTGCCAATAGGTCAACAATGCGTCTATCCGTCCGCCTAGCAATTGCTGATTCAGCAGCGGCGCAGCGCCGTAGACTTTTTCTACCGATTGGTTCAAATCCATCTGCTGACTTTGCGCCAAGGATTGTAATAAGGCCCAATTTTTGTCCAACTCGCCGCCGGCAATGCCTAATTTTTTGCCTTTAAGGTCGGTCAGGGTGTTGATGTCGCTATTGGCGGGTACAACGAGGCTGCCGGCGTTGGCGGAATAAGGGTAAAAACTGTAATCGCCGCCTTCGGCACGCATGGACGATAGCCATATCCAGTCGGAAACGATGATGTCGACGCTGCCTGCTTGAAGCGCCACTTTGCCGGCTTGCTGATTGGCGAGCGCGACGGTATCCAATTTAAAATTGGCATCATCCAATAAGCCTTCATTCTTCATCGCCGCCAGTTCCCAGGCCAATGTTCCGGAAGCCAGCACGCCGAGGCGTATATGCGTGGCGTCAAGGGCCACGGCAAATTTGGAAAATAGCGCGAAAGCCAATAGCCACAAAATATTTTTGTTCATCATAAAACCTTGCCGATAGTCGTGGTTTAAAACGCAATTTTAACGCAGGCAACGCTGAGGCGAGAATGTTTGTCCGGTTTGTGCTGAAAAGAAGAAGGGCGAAATTCATAAGGAATCTCGGTTGGAATGGGTGGCGTGTCGGTCATCCGATGACTCCTGACGCTTACAGAATATCCGGCTCAAAAATTGCCTGCAAAGAAAATGCGTTCAATTCGTGCGCCATACTCGTCTGGCGCCATTCAAAATTCCAAAAAAGGGGTCGGGTTGATTTTTTATTCACCCAAATCCGTTTTTCTCGGTCGCCCTAGAGGTGCAATTTTAGCGCGTCGGCCTACCATGGCCTCGATTTCATCTTGAAATTGGCTTGAGCCCAGAGCGCAGTCCTTGTTCAGATGGCCGCGTATCGCTTCAATATCGCGAGTCGCCAGCGGCTGACTAAATAGGTCGCGATAGGCCAGTCTACGCGCTTCGGAGGTGGCTGCCAGCCGGCGATATTCCTCAGGCTCGGACAACCAGATCATGACACTTTCACCCACATGAGTGCGAAAGCTGGACCAGGGGTATTGCCCAGGATCGGCCACCATCCCCGCTCGCACCGGATTGAGTTCGATATAACGCATGCATGTCAACAGATAAAGCTCACTATCCACCAAGCTGGATTTGAAGCGCCCTTCGAACAGGGTGCCCGAGCGCTGGTATGTTGCATTGATATAGCGCACATAACGGCGGCCAACCGATTGCATCAAGCCGGAAATCCCGCCCGGTGTCTTGCACGATACCATCAGGTGAACGTGATTGGTCATCAGCACAAAAGCGTAAAGACTGCCGCCGTGCTTCAGCAACGCTTCGCGCAGGTATTCCAAATAGACGTTGTAGTCGTCTTCGTGAAAAAAGATGGCTTGGCGATTGTTTCCGCGTTGCACGATGTGCTGCGGTATGTTTGGTAAGTTAAGACGGGGAAGGCGAGCCATTATGCATTATGGGGGAAGATGAATTGAACAGGCTTTATGCTAACACTAATAATGCAACCTGACCCCTTTTTTCACCTTTTTTCAGAGTGGTAAATCGGAAACGGTTTGAATAATGGATTCGGCGATGGCGTCAGTGACCGTGTTATTGGTTAAATTGGGTAGGAATCGACGGAGATTGATATGAGTTTTAACAGTTTGAAAATACGGCGCAATGCCCTTTGGTTATTGCGCCTTAGTGTGCCCGGCATGGGCTAAAACTTGTCATCTGAAAGGAGATGACCGGAAGTAGTAACGACAACCGTAGCGAAACGCAAGGGTGCAAACCGCGAGGCTAGCCTGAAAGAAGCGCGTAGCAAA
>JAQTYP010000109.1 GCA_028688235.1 Methylomonas sp. | reverse complement strand
AGGAACGCCACATGTCCATACCCACCGAATCTATTGGCAGTATTCCCCGTCCGCCGCAATTGCTGGAAGCACTGCGGGAATTTCGCGCGGGCCGACTATCGCAACAACGACTCGATGCCTGCTACGACGAAGCTGTGCGCGACACTTTACAACGTTTTGCGGACACGGGTTCGCCGGTGATCTCCGATGGCGAACAGACCAAGTCCAGCTTCGCCACCTACCCGTTGCAAGGTTTACACAATATCGCCGAAGACGGCATCGTGATTCCATTTGCCGATGGCCATACCCGGCAATTGCCCCGATTAACCACGGGACCGTTTCGCTACGGCGTCTATGCCGGCGCATTTGTGCAGGCCGCCAAACGCTATACCACGCGCCCGCTCAAACAGGCGGTGATTTCGGCTTCCGCCTTGAGCCTGCTTTATCCGCCAGAAGGCATAACCGGTTACTCACGAGAAGCGTTCATCGATGACTTGGTCAAGGAAACGGTAGCGGATATTCGCGGCTGTTTGGACCAAGGCGCACACCATGTGCAAATCGATTTCACCGAAGGGCGATTGTCGGTCAAACTCGATCCATCCAAGCAATTGCTGCGGCAGTTTATCAACTTGAACAACCGGGTATTGGCACACTTTACCCCGGAACAACGCCAACGCATCGGCGTGCATACCTGTCCCGGCGGCGACCATGATTCCACCCACAGCGCCGATGTCGATTACGCCGAGCTGCTACCGAATTTGTTCCAGCTCAACGCCGGTAATTTCTACATGCAGATGGCTAACGAAAAAGAGCCAGAGCGCGTGTTGGCTATCGTCAAGGACAATCTTCGTCCCAACCAGCGGGTGTTTGTCGGCGTGATCGACGTGCTGAATCCCGACGTGGAAGAACCGGAATTGGTGCGGGACCGCGTATTGCGCGCCGCTGAGTACATCCCGCTGCATCAGCTCGGCTCCACCGACGACTGCGGCTTTTCGCCTTTCGAAGACGACACATCGACCGGCCGGGACACGGCATTCGCCAAAATCAAGGCCCGCGTCATTGGCACGGAAATGGCCGGCAAAGTTTTGAGTTGTTGACGCCGTTTGCTCAGTGATTTGTGAGTCGAACATGCTACAAGCTGCAATGACTACCGGGGCTTTGCTCCGGAATTTAAATAACGCCATGCTGCGCAGTATGGTTTAGCCTGTTGACGATCTACCCGCCACACCTTACGGGTTGTTTGATTTACGGATTACAAATATTACTGAGTCACAAAATCATTAGGTTGGCTTCCACATTTTCTTAGTTGCATGTCAAATGGCAGTTGGGTACCTCCATTACTACAGCCATCTAGCAACTGTTCGTATTTTATATCAGTTTTATTAAATATTGCTTGGCTTATATTGGCACCTTTAAAGCTCGCCTTATCTAACTTTGCACCTTCTAGCCATACCCCTTGCATATTTGATTCATCAAATGTGGCTTCTGTAAAATCGCCATTTCTTAGTATACAATTCGACAAATCTGCTAAACGAAATGTTGCTTTATAGGCTTTAGTTCTTTGCATTGAACATTTATTCATATTGGAACTTACAAAAATTGACTCTTTAATGGAAGAATCAACAAAATTTACTCTTTGTAAGTTCATATTTCTCATGTCAACATAATCAAGAAGCGAATTTGAAAAAAAAGACCTATCCATAGAGCTGTAACTAAAATCCCCTCTTGACAGATTTATGTATGCCAGATTTGGTACGTAAGGTGGGTTATGCTCTACGTCTTTGTCAAAATCGTCGCCAAATTGACTTTTAATTCTCAAATTTTCCAATGCGTAGAATGCTATAGCCGCTTCAACTTTTGCTCTTACATTTTCAACCTCGCAGCCCTCTACCAAGCAATTGTTTTCTTTATCATAAAGTGTTGATATATAGATATTTATTTGCTGCGAATTCCATTGATCAGATTGGAATTCAATTTGCTGCTTGAAATATTTATTTTGATCCTCCATTAAATCATTTTGTTTTGACATCAGATCATTTTGATGTAAAACAAGGAAAACAGAAAATAATGCAGCACCACCACTGGCTGTAGATACTACAGCAGGAGAAAGCAAAAGCCTGTATAAGATAGCTTTATTTGCCGATATATATCTAGGATCAGATTTCCCCCAGCTTTTTTTTGTAACAAAAAAGTTCCATAGTACGTGAAATAATCTATGTTCTTGCTCAAGCAATTTAGCTTCCAATTCAATTTCTTTTTCTGTATCAGTCATAATAATTATTTTTTATGCCCAAAATTTTCATTGCTTTGGCTATTTGTTTTTTTCCTCTTCAACATACTGCTATTAAAGAAACTATTGTCATGACTGGCCCATGAAAAAACCGATAAATCTCAACTCTCGCGTATTTTTATGACATTACATTCTTAAAGAGCAGTAACAAGGAATTAGATGGCTTACGTATATCTACAATTGGCCTTTGAATCGATAATCTATTGATCTGCATATAGTTTATTTTTTATGTTTCTTCGGAGAAGAATAAATACGACTGGAAATCATCAAGTTACTGTCATTGAATCAGAATGAACGATAGACCTCAACTAGCTAATTCACGATCACGGACAACTCGGATCCCAAACTAGGCGACCAATATTGGTCAAATCAACGTTTTTGTTAACCGGACACTCCGGACAATCCCCGCGATTGGGGCGATTTTGACAATTCCCGCATTGGCGGATCAACATGTCCGCCCGCTCCAGATCGCGATCCAGTTCCTCCAGATCATCCAACAATCCCCGTATTCTGCTGCGCAAATCCTGCAGGAGGGGCTGCATCGCGGCTGATGCTGCTTTCCCGGAAGCACATAGCTGCCGGGTTTGAGCGAGCTTTTGTACTGATTCCAATTCGATACCGACACGACCAAGCTGCAACGCGATAGCCATGCGCTTCAAATCTTTCCGGGCATAAAGACGTGTGCCGCCTTCGGTGCGGTCGGGGACGATCAGTCCTAGTTCCTCGTACAGGCGAATCGTTCTTGGCGTAGTGCCGAGTTCGTCGGCCAATTCACCGATTTTAAGAACATCGCGCTGGTGTTTAGGCGGCAGGCGCATAATGGGTGACAAAATATAAAGTAGACGTCACATAGTGTAGGTATTGCATCAACCGAACACAAATTTTGCCTACCTGAAATGCCTGCAAACATCTTTATCTACTAAGCGGCGATGATGTTTATTAAGCCGGTGAAATTAGATTTGCTGAGATAAGTTGTCAGGAATGACAGGCAAACACGACTAAGAGGCAAGCCCAACAGTATTTAAGGAACGAAGATGTTTACCCATACAACGTGCAAACACCCATTGAAGCCTCACCCACTCAGAAGCGGTAAGTTTGCATGACAACCTCCAGAATCTTGTTATTGCTGGGTATTGCCGCGTTGATGGCGGCTTTTTTTGCACTGGATTTGCCGCACTATCTGACACTGGAAAATTTAAAAGCCCGGCAAACCGGCATTGCCAATTACCGCCAGGTTCACCCATTGCTGGCGGCAGCCACTTATGTCACGTTGTATATCGCGGTCACTGGATTGTCGCTGCCAGGGGCGACGATATTGACGCTGGCCGGCGGCGCGGTGTTCGGTTTGCTCTGGGGTACGCTGATCGTCTCGTTTGCTTCCAGCATTGGTGCAACGCTGGCGTTTCTGGCCGCGCGGTTTTTGTTCCGCGACTGGGTCAAATCCCACTTCGGCGCCCGTTTGCAGGCTATTGACGAGGGCGTAAGGCGCGACGGCGCGTTTTATTTGTTTACCTTGCGTTTGGTGCCGTTGTTCCCGTTCTTCATGATCAATCTGGCGATGGGTTTGACGCCCATCAAAACCAAGACGTTTTACTGGGTCAGCCAGCTTGGCATGCTGGCCGGCACCCTGGTTTACGTCAATGCCGGCACCCAGTTGGCGAAAATCGACTCCCTGTCTGCTATTCTCTCTCCCGCTTTGTTGGGTTCGTTTGCCTTGCTTGGTGTGTTTCCATTAGGGGCGAAGAAAATGCTAGAAGTCATTCAACAGCGCAAAGTCTACGCGCGCTGGACCAAACCGGCGCGTTTCGACAATAACCTAATTGTCATCGGCGCGGGCGCCGGCGGTTTGGTGTCGGCTTATATCGCTGCTGCCGTCAAAGCCAAAGTCACGCTGATCGAAAAGCACAAAATGGGCGGCGACTGTTTGAATACCGGCTGTGTGCCATCCAAGGCGCTAATTCGTTCGGCCAAGTTGGTGTCGCATATCAAACGTGCATCCGAGTTCGGCATCACCAAAGCCGAGGTTGAATTTGATTTCGCTGTCGTGATGGAGCGGGTGCAACAGGTGATCAATACCGTAGCGCCCCATGATTCCGTCGAACGGTATACCAAACTGGGTGTGGAGGTCATCGAAGGCTCGGCCAAAATCGTTTCGCCCTGGGCGGTGGAAGTCACGACAACAGACGGCGTCAAAACTATCTCCAGCCTCGCTATCGTCATCGCCGCAGGCGCCCGTCCCTTCGTGCCGCCGATTCCGGGATTGGCCGACATCGACTATCTGACCTCCGACACGGTCTGGAATCTGCGCGAATTACCCAAACGCCTGTTGGTACTGGGTGGCGGCCCTATCGGCTGCGAATTGACGCAAACCTTCGCCCGCCTGGGCAGCCAGGTCACGCAGGTGGAGATGGCGCCGCGCATCATGGCGCGGGAAGATATTGAGGTATCCGGGCTGGTACAAGCGCGGTTTCGCCAGGAAGGCGTGGACGTGCGGGTCAAGCACACCGCAAAACAATTCCTGCGGGAAAACGGCGAAAGGGTTTTGCTGGCCGAACACGACGGGCAAACGGTCAAAATTGCCTTCGACCAAGTGCTGGTGGCCATCGGCCGCGCCGCCAACATCAAAGGCTACGGCGTCGAGGAATTGGGCATTGCGCTGACGCCGCGCAACACGCTGGAAACCAACCCGTTCCAGCAAACCAATTACCCGAATATTTTCGCGGTGGGCGATGTGGCCGGCCCCTATCAGTTCACCCACACCGCCGCGCATCAGGCTTGGTATGCGATGGTCAACGCCTTGTTTGGACAGTTCAAGCAATTTCGCGCCGATTACTCGGTGATCCCCTGGTCGACCTTTACCGATCCTGAAGTGGCCCGCGTGGGTTTGAACGAACAGGACGCGCAAGCCCAAGGGATTGTCTACGAAGTATCGACCTACGGCATCGACGATCTGGACCGGGCCATTGCCGACGGCGAAGCCCATGGCTTTGTCAAAGTGCTGACCGTGCCGGGCAAGGATAAAATTCTCGGTGTAACGATCGTCGGCGAACATGCCGGCGATTTGCTGGCGGAATTCGTGCTAGCGATGAAACACGGCATTGGTCTGAATAAAATCCTCGGCACCATTCACATCTATCCAACCATGGCGGAAGCCAATAAATACGCAGCCGGGGTCTGGAAGCGCAATCACGCACCCCAGCAGGTGCTGAAATGGCTGGGCCGTTATCATGCCTGGCGGCGGAATGCCTGAGGAATATGTTTTAGGATGCCTTATCAAGCTACTATCGTTATCCCGGTACTCAACGAGGCCGGACATCTCGCCGGCAAACTACAAGCTTTGCAGGGACTTCGTGATCGTTGCCAACTGCTGCTGGTCGATGGCGGCAGTCACGATGACAGCCCGGAAATCGCCAAGCCTCTGGTCGATAAAGTCATACTCAGCCCTCGCGGTCGCGCCATACAACTAAATGCGGGTGCTTTGCAGGCTGAAGCCGAGGTATTGTTGTTTCTACACGCCGATACCCGATTGCCGGATAATGCGATTGATTTGATCAGCCAAGCCTTAACCGAAGGCTTCCAGTGGGGGCGTTTCGATGTGGCATTCGACAACCCCAAGCCCATCTTCAAATTGATTGCCTTCATGATGAATCAGCGCTCGCGGCTGACCGGCATTGCCACCGGTGACCAAGCGTTGTTCATGACCAGACCAGCATTTGTTGCGGTAGGTGGATTTCCGGCGATTGCGTTGATGGAAGATATTGCGATCAGCAACAAGCTAAAAAAACTCGGTAAACCCTGTTGTTTAAAAGCCAAGGTGCAGACTTCAGCACGGCGCTGGCTCCAGCAGGGTATATGCAAAACCATCCTGCTGATGTGGCGGTTACGCTTAGCCTATTTTTTCGGCGCCGATCCCAATGACCTGGCCATGCGTTATTACGGGAGGCAGTGATGGAAGCCATGCTTCGCTTTGGCGTGTTTATCGGGATTTTGTCGTTGATGGCGATTTGGGAAACGCTCAGTCCAACGCGATGCTTGAGTACGTCTCGCCGTCAACGCTGGACCATTAATCTTGGTTTGGTGGCGTTGAATGCGGGTGTGATGCGCATCAGCATCGGTACGTCAGCCTGGCTGGCTGCGAACTGGGCAGTGGCACAACATCTTGGCCTGTTAAATCACCTGGCCGTACCCGGTTGGCTAAATATTTTGCTCAGCCTGCTATTACTGGATCTGGCGATTTACGCACAACATGTCGCAGCCCATCGTTGGCAATGGTTTTGGCGTTTGCATCAAGTCCACCACAGCGACCTTGATTTCGACACCTCCACCGCGGTGCGCTTTCATCCGATCGAGATCATGCTGTCCATGGCTTACAAAGTATTGCTAGTGATTGTACTCGGTGCCGATCCTATGGCCGTCATCGCGTTCGAAATCATCCTGAATGGCTGCGCGTTGTTCAACCACGGTAATGTCAGCCTGCCGCCATTTTTCGAGCGGATACTGCGTTATCTATTGGTCACGCCGGACATGCACCGGATTCATCATTCCGCCCGGCAACAGGAAACCGACAGCAATTTTGGCTTTTCCTTGTCGTGCTGGGACCGCCTGTTCAAGACCTACTGCCATCAATCGCAGCAACCACAAGCTGAGATGACTATTGGCTTGAACGGATTTCGCGACCGACATGAGCTGGGTTTCTTTCAGTTATTAGCCATGCCGTTTCGACCTTTGCGCAAGCACTGAGCCATGGCTTATCCATTTCCCGACAGCGTGCTACTGATTTTTTGCAAAGCCCCAATCCCTGGCCAAGTCAAAACCCGGTTGCAACCGGCATTGACTGCGGAACAAGCCGCGCAAGCTCATCGGCAGCTGACCTATATGACCCTGGGTCGAGCTTTTCAGCAGCCTTTCTGCGCGGTGGAACTGCACTGTGCGCCGGACACCGGCCATGACTTTTTTCAGGATTGCGCGCGACGTTATCCGCTGGCTCTGAAGGTACAACACGGCGCCGACTTGGGCGAACGTATGCAGCAAGCCTTCTCGGATGCATTGAGCAGATACCGGCACGCCGTGCTGATGGGTTGCGACTGCCCCAGTCTTTCCGCCGACGATTTGCATCGGGCATTGCTAAAGTTACGCGCAGGTTATGACGCAGTCATCGCGCCGGCGGACGATGGCGGTTACGTCATGATCGGCTTAAACCAGGTGCAATCGCGATTGTTTAGCGACATGAGCTGGGGACATGACCAGGTGATGACCATTACCCGTAGCCGGGTAAAGGACATCGGTTTGAACCTGTACGAACTGGACAGTCAATGGGACGTAGATACTTACCAAGATTGGCAGCGCTACTTACTGTTGGTAAATGGCTGAGGCGGCAGAAGGCTCTGCCGCGCCCAAAACCTTGAATTTACGGATTACCTTGACTCATTGACCTTATCGCGTCGGTGGTCACGGGTTGTCCGCCAACGCCCCATTCGCCTGACGCGACATCTTCGATCAATACCCAGGTGACCGGACGCAGTCCTTCGCCTTCCACCGAGACGATAGCATCGGTGACTTTGCTGATGATGTCCTGTTTTGTTGTAGCGACAAATAGCCGCTGATGCCTTTGATTTGTACGAGTGGCATGGTGTAACTCCTGATTTAATGTTTAAGTATTTAAAGAAGCCAGGATGCGCCAACTCCAAAGAAGCGACGCATCCTGGCATGCGCTTATGCCGCGGCCCGATCCAGAAATTGGTGATGAGTCATGGGCTCGCTGAACATCGGCCAATTATGTTCGATCGAAGCGTCGTACTGCTCCAAGCCGATGGTGGCGGTTGCATCGGTAATCCCGATCACGCGATAGCCCTTGTCGTAAGCGGCGCGCATCGTGGATTCGATACAAATATTGGTTAGTTGCCCTGCCAGTGCGATGGTGGTGATGCCATGCGTTCGCAAAACAAAATCCAGATGCGTGCCGGCGAAGGCGTCGATGCCTGATTTGCCCTCGATCACAATATCGCCGGCTTGAATATCGACACCGTCGGCAATCGCACTGCCCCAGGTATCCTTGATCAAGGCACCGGCATTTTTTACCGCCTGCAGAATGCCGTATGGCGCATCGCCCATTTCCCGGTAATCGGCCGAGAAGCCGATAGGCACATGCACGATCAGCATACCGCTAGCCCGTGCCGCCCGAATCAACAGATTTTGGTGGGCTTTGACATCGTAGGTTTCTAATACCGACTTCAATAACGGGTAAAGTTTGCCGCCTTCAGTTAGAAAGTCGTTTTGCAGTTCTAATAAAACCACTGCGTTTTGTTTTGCATTCATGGTGTTTGCCTATTGATGAGTCAAACGATCAAGCACACTGCCGACTGCTGCATTGCGCGGGCTCTTCCCAGGCTTCGGCCTGAAAAGCGGTATCCAGCGGTGCATGGATAATATGGTTGGTGTAATTGCTCAAGGTTTTGAACGCCACGCCCAGCAACACTTCCAATACCTGTGCCCGGCTGTAGCCTGCCGTGATAAATTTGTCCAAGGTTTGCCCGCAAACTACGCCGCGATTTTTCACCACCGCGCGGCTAAAACTGGCCAGACGTCCAATTTGGCATCCGATAGCGGTTTGCCGTTGCGCAGGGCTTCGACGATCGCCGGATCGGCCTTGGCCATGTGTTTGGCGATCATCGAGTGCGCGGCGACGCAGTAAGTGCAATAGTTTTCGACGCTGACGGCCAGCAAAATGACTTGCCGTTCTGTCGGACTAAACGACGTTTGATCGAACAAGGCCGTTAATTCGATATAGGCTGACAGTGCCGCCGGCGCTTCGGCCAAACCGCCGTGCAAATTGGGCACGAAGCCGTATTTTTTCAGGGAGCCTTCCAGTAAAGGTTTTGCCGTAGCATTGGCGGTCAGGATGGAATGAGTTTGAAATTGGGACATGCTGTCTT
>JAQTYP010000108.1 GCA_028688235.1 Methylomonas sp. | reverse complement strand
TTGACGCGACACGCCCCAGTCGCGCAGGCCGAAGTTGGTCTTGCGTTCGCCCTTACCCAGGCCGTTCAATTTGTCGGCGATAGCGTCGAACGCTTGGTTGAAATTCAATCCGTCGAATTCGCCGGAGTTCTTCAAAACGCCTTTATCCGTAAAGGCTTTTTCGGCGACGCTGTCATCGGCACCGTCGGCGGCAGCGATGACTTCCTTGATCGCGATACCGTATTTCTTCGCAAATTCGTAGTCGCGCTGGTCGTGCGCCGGTACCGACATCACGGCACCGGTTCCGTAGCTCATCAACACGAAGTTGGCTATCCAGACCGGCACTTGCTCCCCGGTTAACGGGTGCGTCGCCATGTAGCCGGACGCGATGCCGCGTTTTTCCATGGTTTCCATCGCGGCTTCCGAAGTTTCCATTTGTTTGCAGGATTCGGTGAAAGCGGCGATGTCGGGATTGGTCTCGGCAGCCTTCAATGCGAGCGGATGTTCGGCGGCGATGGCAACATAAGTCACGCCCATGACCGTATCGGGGCGCGTCGTGTAAATGCGGATAGGATCGGCGAAACCTTCGGCGACAAAATCCATCTCCACCCCTTCCGAGCGGCCTATCCAGTTGGCCTGCATGGTTCTGACCTGCTCGGGCCAGCCGGGCAGTTTTTGCAGATCGTCCAAGAGTTCCTGAGCGTATTCGGTGATTTTCAAGAACCACTGCGAAATTTCTTTTTTCTCGACCAGGGTATCGCAGCGCCAGCAGCAACCGTCTATGACTTGCTCGTTGGCCAGTACGGTTTGATCGTGCGGGCACCAATTGACCGGGGCGGTTTTCTTGTAAACCAAGCCTTTTTCCAAAAGACGCAGGAAGAACCATTGCTCCCACCGGTAATAGTCGGGGTCGCAGGTCGCAAGCTCCCGGCTCCAGTCGTAACCGAAACCCAGTCGCTTCAGCTGGTCACGCATGTAGTCGATATTGGAATAAGTCCAGTCGGCCGGATGCACCTTGTTTTGCATCGCCGCGTTTTCGGCAGGCAGACCGAAGGCGTCCCACCCCATGGGTTGCAGCACATGCTTGCCTTGCATGCGTTGGAAGCGGCTGATCACGTCGCCTATCGTGTAGTTGCGCACATGCCCCATATGCAGTTTGCCGCTGGGATAAGGAAACATCGACAAACAATAGTATTTTTCCTTGCCGCTATCCTCCCTGGCGGTAAACACGCCGGATTGTTCCCAGTCAGCCTGTACTTTTTGCTCTATCGCCGAGGGTTTGTAATGCTCTTCCATCCTGTTCGTCTTTTGATGTAAAAAGGCGCTAGAATACCTTACAGCGGCTTAAATCCAAAGCCTGACATCATTAAAACAACAAGGAGCAGCCATGAGCGAAAACAAACTGATCAAAGCGTACGACGAGCTGATGGGGCATTTATACGAAGCATTGGACGGCACCTTGCACTCGATTGCCGATGCCTTGGATATCGCCAAAGAAAAAACCGCCGCTTTAGGCGGACACACCCAGGAAGAGATCAATAAAATTGCCGACTACGTGATGCGCGACGTCGAGCATGTCGCTACCTCGCCGACGCAGGAAGATGACAATAACTCGCTGTCCGAGTGGCTGAAGTTCGATATCGATTTAATCGAAAACTTCGCACTGGATGCCTTCATGGACATAGCCGATAAAACCAAAGTCAAACTGGCGGCTTTGGAAATGGAAGCCAAACAGTACCACCCCTATAAAAGCGGCGAAGTAGCAGGGCCCGGCACCTTCACTTGCGACGGCTGCGGCAAGGAAATCGCCTTCAAATCGACCAGCATCATCCCCAAATGCCCTTCCTGCCAAGGCGAAGCCTTCACACGTTGTTGATATTGCAGGGATAAACCTTATAATGAGGCTCTTTATTTTAGTTTTTTATCGAGGACGATTATGCGCAGGGTGATTTTCAACCAAAAAGGCGGTGTCGGTAAATCCACCATCACATGCAACCTGGCGGCCATCAGCGCCGTCGAAGGCAAAAAAACCCTGGTGATCGACCTGGATATACAAGGCAACTCGACGCAATATTTGCTCGGGGCCAGAGTGACCGATTCGGACAAGACCATAGCCCACTTTTTCAAAGACAGCTTGGGGCTGGGCCTTTTCGGCGGCGGCAAGGAAAGCCTGGACGGCACGATACACGAAACGCCGTTCCCGAATCTCTACGTGCTGCCGTCCCATCCCGACCTAGAGGGCTTGCAAAGCCGGTTGGAATCGCGCCATAAAATCTACAAGCTGAAAGAGGCGCTGGAAAAACTGGAAGGCTTCGACCAAGTCTATATAGATACCCCCCCTATCCTGAACTTTTACAGCTTGTCCGCGTTGATCGCCGCAGAAAAATGTTTGATTCCGTTCGACTGCGACACCTTCGCCCGCGAAGCGCTCTATACATTGATGCGTTCGATTGCGGAAGTCAAAGCCGACCACAATCCGAGTCTGCACGTCGAAGGCGTCGTAGTCAACCAATACCAAAAACAAGCCAATCTGCCGCGGCAATTGGTCGAGGAATTGATCGCCGAAGGCCTGCCGGTGCTGGATACCAAAATATCCACTTCGGTCAAGGTCAGGGAATCCCATACCGATGCTCAGCCCTTGGTCCACTATGCTCCCAGCCACAAGCTAACCGAGGAATACCGGGCCTTGCACGTCGAGATACACAGCAAATAATTCGTAGCACGCAAGAAACGCAGTGAACTACATCGTTCGCGATTGATGCAGCTCACTCCCTACTAGACCATTTATCGCTAATCGGAGCCACGCGGACTAAGCGAGACAGCAATCGCCTGTTGACACGACACTCTGCTTTGACTTCAGATGAAAATCCGGTGGATAATATTACAACGAATAGCCCGCAACACTACTCAACTTATTGGGATGATCAGACATATCCCCCGATTTAGGAAAAAAATGATTAAATTAATACTCGGTGTATTTTTATTGGCCGCTGCAAATCAAGGATATGCATCAACATACTCTTTTACTGAATTAAGCAAAGCCCAATACGACGCTGACGTCATAGCATTTTCGCCTAACGGTACGCCAACAACCTATTACCCCACTTGGGAGCCCTTCGTAGGCACTTATGGATTTACTCAAGCACAATCAGGCTACAATCTTTCGATTGGCGATGCCGATTATTCTGCCACATTGATGGACACAAATTCTACGGGTATCCAGGTAGGGAAGTATTCGTTCAGGCGTCACCAGCATTTACCTTCGGGCTATGTGTCAAGTATTGCAACTGGGGCATGGATGGTTGAAAATAAGGTAGGCATTAATTTAAGCTATATATTCTCTCAACTGACCGGGGCCACACATATTAGCGATGCCGGGCAGATTTTAGTGACTACCTCGACGGGCACAGGATATGGCATGCTGTCTAACTCAAGCGTTGCTGCCGTTCCAGTGCCAGCAGCCTACACAATGATGCTGGCTGGCCTGAGCTTATTTGGCTTTATGGCACGCGGCCGTCGCTCACTACAAGCTTAGGCATCCAGAAATCAAAAAGCACCGTTTTAGGATGGATGGTTATATCCCACCTAAAGGGGTCAGGTTAAATTATCCGATGAAAAGTAATCTGCCCCCTTTTACCCAATACCCCGCCGGCGCCGAACTTCTATAGCCTGTCAGCATTGATCGCCGCAGAAAAATGTTTGATTCCGTTCGACTGCGACACCTTCGCCCGCGAAGCGCTCTATACCTTGATGCGTTCGATTGCGGAAGTCAAAGCCGACCACAATCCGAGTCTGCACGTCGAAGGCGTCGTGGTCAACCAATATCAAAAACAAGCCAATCTGCCGCGGCAATTGGTCGAGGAATTGATCGCCGAAGGCCTGCCGGTGCTGGATACCAAAATATCCACTTCGGTCAAGGTCAGAGAATCCCATACCGATGCCAAGCCTCTAATCCATTATGCGCCCTCGCATAAATTGACCGAGGAATACAGGGCCTTGCATGTAGAAATTCATCAATAAAACCCAGCAATTAACGGCCTGCCAAGCCGGCTTTTAGAATTGAAAAAGCGTCAATCGCCAGCTCAATCCAAATCCCAGCCGGCCACCGCCTCCCCTTTGCGTTGCTGCTCCATATACCGCTTGGTCAGTTCGAAAAACTTGCCGGGATAGGCCTTGATGAAACGCCTCTGCCATTGACTGCCCGTCTGTTGCGTGGCTATGCGCCGGCGTATGATATCCAAATATGTGCGGCTATCAGACGCCTCTATGCCCAAGGACTGCAAACCCTGCTCGGCCCTGGGTATCAGCTCGTATTCGATTAATGGCAAAAGCCTGGATTTACGTTCACCCAACCAGGTAATATGGCTATCCAGCCCGTGCCTCGCGGCCTGATAAAAGTTATCCTTGGCCTGGGCAAAGCCAAGATCGCCGTGGCCGGCCGAATAGTCGTCGCATAGGTTTTTGATCAGGCCGTAGAAAAACGCGGCGTTGGCGATAGTATCCAGCACCGTGGGCCCTGCGGCCGGCGTACGGTGCTCGATGCGAATATGCGGAGTCCCGTCCGGATCGAAGCCGACCAGCGGTCGATTCCAGCGCCAGATCGTGCCATTATGCAGCCTCAAATGGGAAAACATTTCCGGTACATCGTCGAAGCTTTCCGGCAACAGCACCGGAAAATGCCGGGCGTTTTCCTGGAAACATTCCAGAATCGAATGCCGCGCGTAATCCGAACCGAAGCTGACTCGGTGCAAAGGGCCTTCGGCCGCCCCTTGATAGCCGCCCAATGCAACCGCTTGCTCGAACATCGGAATTCGGGTTTCCGCCCATAAATCTCTGCCGAACAGATAAGGAGCATTCGCGCATAGCGCCACCATGGGTGCCGATGCCACGATGGAAGCATTATAAAAATGATGGGCAATGCTCAGCGGGACTTGAATATGCAATTGAAAAGACGTAGTCGCCGCCTCCAGCATCACGTCGTGATGCTCGACCCGCAAATGTTCGTGGCCGCAAATATCCAGCACGATGGGCTTGTTTCGCGCTTCCAGCACGCGAAGGTTCAGCTGACGATAGCGATTCAGGTTGGACATGTTATCCAGGTTGAGTTCTTGCTGCCGCAGGGTCGGCAAGATGCCTATCATCAGCTGATTCAAATCCATTTGCCGCGCATGCCGCGCTGCATTCTCCCAGGAAGTTCCGAGATTACCGTGTAATCGGCCGAATGCGTCGCCAGTCAACACGATCGCCGGTGTATTCATTTCCACATTGAACTTGGCCAGTTCCGGCCCGGCCATGGGATGATTGAACGACAGCAAATAGGCCTCGTTCAAGGGCGCTGGCCGCATATCGTCGTAAGTCAGCCAGGCCTCGATTTCGAAACCGGCTACCGGCGGCGCTTCCGAGCATAGCCGGTTTTGGATGAATTTGCCCAGAAGTTCCGTTTCGGCATGCAAGCAGCGTTGAAAACGCCTGTAGTCGGCGTCTTGAAATGCCGTAGTACGAATTTCCTGACCCATGCCCAACGCCCCATACGACCGATACCCGTCTGATAGTATGGGCGTTAATGCCGTCAGGTCAAATTTCGCTCATAACCTTTAAAAACCGCAGTTGGCCCACGAGAAGCACGAAATGATTCTTGCAGAACAAAACCTCAAGCAAAAAGACTCAACAATCCGTTGCTGGCTACCGCCCTGCCCGCTTCGATTTCGTCGACCAAATTTTGGGCTTCGTTGGCCGGCGCGTTCCCATCGAAATCGCCACGCGGATTACGTTGCTGATCGCTGGCCATTCGAAAAAAATCTCTCGGCGTTTGCCTCTGATCGGATTGTTGCTGGGAAACGTTAACATCGGCCAGATTCAGCTGCTGCCCACTCAACATTTCCCTGAGCTTCGGAATGGCGGCTTCGATGGCTTCTTTAACAGCCTGATTTTGCGCGGTAAATGCCACACTGGTCTGATCGTGACTGACGTCGATTTTGACCAGCACCGGCCCTAAATGCTCAGGATTCAAGCGTAATTCTGCCGAAGGGATCGCTTGTTTGTGCATCCAGATCAATTTTTCGCCCAGCTCCTTATTCCAGCCCGGATCGTTATAATGCTTCAGCATGGCAGACTGATCGGCGGAAGCCGCAGAACGGTCGGCCCGGACAGTCTGGTTTAGCTTGGCAATGTCGGCCGCCACCTCCGGCAATGATTTACTGTTGCCCGCCTCATCGCGCCCGCTTTCGACCTGATCGAGCAAACTGCCGGTCTTCAGATTCGAGTTCGGCCGCTCTTGTTGCGATTTGCCCTCGGCCCCCTCCCGCCCCATCATCGCCGTGACGCCTTGGTTAAACTCCAGCCCTAAATCGCCGCCATTGGCATTAGCCCCCTCGGTCTGGACATTTGGATTGGCGACTTCCCGACTCGACACAGAAGGCGTTTTTTTAGCATTCAACAACAAGAACGCCTGTTCCGCCTCAGTTTCCGACTGATTGGTCAATACATTCGACTCGAGTACGGACACGTCATTCGATTTGGCAGCGGGATTCGGTTCGACAACCCCCGGGTTGGCAGAGCTTATAGCAGGACTCGATTCACCAACATCCGAATCATCGGACATTATCTCGGAATTCGATTCGTCGACAGCCCAATCGTCAGACATTATCTCCGGATTCGATTCGCCAACAGCCAAATCATCAGACATTACCGCTAGTTTCGCTTCGGCGACAGCCAAGTCATCAAACATTATTTCCGGACTCGATTCGACCACGCCTACGTCATTCGACATAGCCAATAGCGTAGTCACTTCGGCAACGATATCCGCCGCCTGCTCAGCAGCAGGGCTGATTCGTTTTCCAGTAACGCCTAAATTTTCTCCGTCATTAGCCGATGCGTCGGATTCGAGTTGCTGCAATTGCTGCAACACACCGGCCAAAGTCTGCAAGGTATCTTCCAGATCGATGTCCTGACTGTTTTTTGCGGCCGGCGGCAAGTCTTTGCCTAATAAAGCGGCAACGTGTTGCAATTCCTGCGGCATGGCACCGTTTTTTGCCGCATCGACCCAATCCTGCAGCATAGCCATATTGGGGGCCTCAACCTTGGCATCACCAGCCATATCGCCGCCTAATAGCTTCAATTGCAGCATCAATGCCGCCGCGAAGCCGCCCCCGGTATCCGCTCCCAATAGCCCTTGCTGCAGATTACCGACATTGTCCACCCCAGACAGCAAAGACAAAAAATTGGCACTTTGTACATTCATGACAGTTCTCCTACGCTATATTCGTATTTACGCACTTCTTGTGCCATCCTTTTTAGGCGATCTGGCCGCCCGAGCATCCTGTTCGCTTTGCTCGCGCTTGTTTTCGATTTTCAGCTCTTCGGCAACGGCCAATTCGCCGAGTTTTTGCAGACTCTTGGTGCGCTGATGGCACTCTTCCCATGCCGCCCGCGCCCGCTGTACGTCGCGCTCTACACGCTCTACCGCCTGATGCTGGCCATCGATGGCCTTATCCAACTTGTCCGCAAAAGCCCTAAATTCCAGCAATTGGCTGACATTCATACCCGCCTGCTGTCGCTCGATCAGCTTGGACAGATATTCCTGCCGGTAGCTTAGTAAATTTTCCAGTTGCGCTTGCTGCACTTCGAGTTGCTGCTGGCAATTGCCCAACAACTTCAATGCATCGTTTTCCTGTCGGCTATGTAAATCGATAATGGTTTGCAGGCGCTGTGATCGTTTCATCCGTTAGCCAATAGTTGTGTGAGTTCATCGAGGCTGCGACTAAAATCGACGGCCTCATCCATATCCTGCTGCAAAAACTCCATGATGGCCGGCTGTTTTGCTATCGCCATGTCGATACGCGGGTCGGAGCCCGCACGGTAAGCACCCACACTGATCAAATCCTTGTTTTGTTGGTAGGTCGAATACATCCGGCGCAATTCTCTCGCCATCTGCATGTGTTCTTTTTCGACGATATCCGGCATGACCCGGCTGATCGAGGCTTCGATGTCTATCGCCGGGTAATGCCCGGATTCGGCCAGGCTACGGGACAAGACCACATGGCCGTCCAGCACGCCGCGCGCCGCATCGGCAATCGGGTCGTTGGTATCGTCGCCTTCTGCCAGCACGGTATAAAACGCCGTGATCGAGCCGCCGCCAACGTCTCCGTTACCGGCCCTCTCGACCAGTTGCGGCAATTTGGCAAATACCGACGGCGGGTAGCCTTTAGTGCGGGCGGCTCGTCTATGGCCAATGCAATTTCTCTATAGGCTTGCGCATAGCGGGTCAAGGAATCCATCAACAGCAATACGTCCAAACCTTGGTCCCGAAAATATTCGGCTATGCTGGTCGCCCGCAAGGCGCCATGCACCCGCATCAAGGGAGAATCGTCTGCCGGCGATGCCACGACGACCGCTCTTTTAAGCCCTTCTTCGCCCAAGATTTTCAGCACGAACTCGTTGACCTCACGCCCCCTCTCGCCTATCAATCCGACCACGACGATGTCGGCATTGGTAAACTTGGTCATCATGCCGAGCAGCACGCTCTTGCCGACACCGGTGCCGGCAAACAGCCCCATACGCTGGCCACGCCCTACGCTGATCACGGCATTGATCGCCCTGACCCCCACATCGAGGGCCTCGCGTATCGGTTTCCGCGCCAGGGGATTGATGGTGGTTCCCGCCAGAGACACCCGGTTATCGGTCTCTAGCGGCCCTTTGTTATCCAAGGGTTTTCCGGCGCCGTCCAAAACCCGCCCCAACAAGCCAAAACCGACGTTGGCCAGACTGTTCTTGCCCAATGGTATGACGCGGCATCCGGGATCCAGTCCGTACGTATCACCGGTCGGCATTAGAAACAAGCGCCCACTGGCAAAGCCCACTACTTCGGCGCCTATGCTCTTGCCGCTTTTGGTGATCACTTGACAGAGGGAACCGATCGCCGCGCGACAACCTTCGGCCTCCAGTGTCAAACCCACCATACGCGACAACTTGCCTTCGACCACCAATTCCGGGCTCTCAGCCAATCGTTGCCGGTAAGGTTTCAGCCGTTCCAGCCATTCCGAAGTTCTATCGAGCACGGGTATCATCGGCTACCGTCCTGTTGACGCTCGTCACCCAACATCAACGCGATGACTTCCGACAAACGCTTTTCCAGGGTTGCATCGACGGTCGAGACTTCAGTTTCGACCGTGCAACCGCCCCGGGTAATCAAGGGATTATCCTGCAACCGCCAGGGCGGGGGATTTTCATC
>JAQTYP010000107.1 GCA_028688235.1 Methylomonas sp. | reverse complement strand
CGGCCAGCATGTGTTCGACACGCTCGTAACCGGCTTCGGTCAAGTGCACTTGACGGGCTTTTTCGTCCACTGAATAATCGCCCGGCATCTGATCCTGCTTCTCGGGATCGTCGGCCTTTTCCTGCTTGGTCAGATAGGGGATGATTTGATTGGTTTTCAGGTAAATGTCGGTACTGCCTTCGGCCTGACCGGAGATGATCAGCGGCGTTCTGGCTTCGTCGATCAAAATCGAATCGACCTCGTCGACGATGGCGAAATGCAGATCACGCTGGACCTTGTGATCCAGGTTGAAAGCCATGTTGTCGCGCAAATAGTCGAAGCCAAACTCGTTGTTAGTGCCGTAGGTGATATCGGCAGCATAGGAGGCTTTGCGTTGATCGTGATCGAGATCGCTGACGATGACGCCGGTAGTTAATCCCAGGAAGGAATATAATTGGCCCATCGTTTCCGCGTCGCGCCGGGCCAGATAATCGTTGACGGTCACGACGTGCACGCCTTTGCCGGGCAAGGCATTCAAATAGGCCGCCAGGGTTGCCATCAAGGTTTTACCCTCGCCGGTCTTCATTTCGGCAATTTTGCCGTCGTGCAACACCATGCCGCCGATCAACTGCACGTCGAAATGGCGCATGCCGAATACACGGGTCGAGGCTTCACGGACTAGTGCGAAGGCTTCCGGTATCAGATTGTCGAGTTTTTCACCCTGAGCTAGGCGGTCGCGAAACTCCTGCGTCTTGGCTTTTAACGCTTCATCGGACAGTTTTTCGAAATCTGCGGCCAAAGCGTTGACTTTATTGACCAGCTTGCGTTTTTTCTTGATCAGCCTGTCGTTACGGCTACCAATTACCCATTTAACCAGCTTACCCAGCATGATACTTCCAGTGTCAGATTGAATTCAAAGCCGGCGATTATAAACCCTATACAAGTTATGTCGCCAGAAAACAAGCCCTAAATTCGAAAACTCTAAACCAGAATGCCTGGGTCTTTGCCTTCTCGATCCCAAACGCCAAGGGCCCAGGGGCTATCGCTGCTATAATCGCCAAGACGATATAAACGGCGTGTAAAACGCCCTATCGGATACCGTCGCACCGCGGCGGCCCACTAAAGCCGATGCAAAGGATTGCGCCCTGTCCAGGGTTTGCCGCAACGGCCAGTTCAGTTGAATACCCAGCAGCAATACCGATGCGAACGCATCGCCGGCCCCGACGGTATCGACGACTTGCTGCGTTTCCGCCGGAGCCACTTCGATGAAGTCACCTGACGCATCCAGGGCGCTGGCACCTCGATCCCCGCGCGTCACCACCAAGCCTTGCAAGCGATGAATCTCCAGGAATTGCTGCATGGCGTCATTTAAGTCAGCGCTCTCGGCTTGTAATACCTGCAGTTCGTGATGATTCAATTTGACCCAATCGGCCTCGTCGGCCAAGGCCAACACTTCATCCCTATGCCACCAGGGTTCTCGTAGATTGACATCCATAAATACGAGGCCATTGTTCCACCGCTTCAGGGCCGACAACGCCTGCCTGGACACCTCATGCCGAGCCGCTAGTGTGCCGTGATAGAGCAAGCCATCATGCGACAACCCCGGCAACTGCCCGGCATTTATAAAATCGTAAGCCTGTTCCGGCACGATCGCATAGCTGGGCTCCCCGCTTTGCATGCTGATTTGCACGGCGCCCGTCGGATGTTCGATATCCTGCTGCAAACCGCTTAACATCATCCGCCAATCCAGCATGGCCTGCCGCACCACATCGCCCGTCTCGTCCCGGCCGACACGGCTGATAAAATAGGATTTTTGACCGAAAGCCTGTAAATGCCAGGCTACATTGAAAGGCGCACCGCCCAATACGCAACTGCCGTCCGGAAAATGATCGAACAGCACCTCGCCGAAAATCTGAATCTGTTTATTGCTCATTGGCGTTTATCCGGAGCATATGTCTAAGCTTGAGTTCGAAAGGGATTATTTGAAAAATGTGGCTGGGTAGGTATTCGGTTTTTGTTGACCATTACAGAACACTGTGCTTTACGTTAACTTGGTTGAGGGTGAGGCACATGAGCGACGTCTCCGGCCAAGACCGACAAGCTGAATGGCTACTGTGTAAGCATTCTTTGGCAGAGTTTGTGATAATAGCACCCATTTTGCGGACGCACTGTGTTTTATCCCATGCTACGAGTTCACTTCTACTATGCCGGTTTGATAGGTTTTTTCGGTCTTTTTTTTCTGATGATGGCCTGGCACACCTTGTTAAGTCCTTCCCGACACATGCCGACCGCGCTGTTGCTAATCATGACTGTCGGCCCTTTATTGTTGCCGTTTAAGGGGCTGTTGAGCCACAATCTGAAAAGCTGTACCTGGATGAGTTACCTGAGTTTGCCTTATTTCATTCATGGCGTGACCGAAGCTTACGGTAACGCTACGCTGCGCCCTTGGGCGATATTGGAAGTGTCGTTTAGCCTTTTGCTGTGTTTTGGCGCCGGTTTTTATGTTTACAAGGCTGAAAAGGTCTGACGCTCATGGGTGCCCAACTGACGCTGCAGTTTGAGTTCCAAACCAATCTGACCTTTGCCAGCTTTTATCCGGGTAACAATGCCGAAATCGTTAATCAATTGCTGGCAATGGCGGGTGATGGCGATGAACAACAGATCTACATTTGGGGGGAAAACGGCAGCGGTAAGAGTCATTTATTGCAAGCCTGCTGCCAACAAGCCAAGGCCGAAGGCAAGGATCCTTTTTTTTGGGCATTCGACGCCGGTAATCTGCCGCCACCGACCATATTGGAAGGTTTGGAGCATATCGAACTGGTCTGTTTCGACGATATGCAAAACCTGAGCGGACATGTGGATTGGGAGCACGCGCTATTTGCCTTTTACAATAGCCATCGCCAAAACAACCATAAATTGCTGCTGGCCGCAGACTGCCCTCCCAAATATTTGCCGTTCGAACTGCCGGATTTAAAAACCCGCATGAATTGGGGCTTGACCCTGAAAATCCAGCCACTGCATGACGAGCAGTTGATAGATGCGCTGGCCTTCAAGGCACATTTTCTCGGCTTCGACATTCCTCACAATGTGGGCCAGTTTCTGCTGGCCCATTACGTGCACGACTTGCCTTCCTTGTGGACTCTGCTCGAAAAAATCGATCAGGCCACGCTTGCGGCGCAACGCAAATTGACGATTCCGTTTTTGAAAAAGATTTTGTCGGAATCGTCATGAGCGACAAAATATTGGTCGTAAGCACTGTCATCATCGGCGGATTTTACGGCGCTTTGTCGGCCAAGGCCGACGCCGATGTGTTTGTGATATGACGGTCGGATTACGACATTGCCAATTAGCGGTTCTTGAAAAACGCCTCCAACGCGGCCGCTCTGTCCTTGGCAACTTGTTGCGCATAGGGTCTGCTTTCTATCAACTGCATATAGTCGGCTATGCCGGGAATATGCTCGGCAACCAGATCATTGCCGTATATTTGCCGAGTAGCAAACGACACCAGTTGCAGATGCGGCCAAGCGACGATATCGGCGGCCGTAAAACCGTCGCCCAAGGCATAGGGTGAAAGCCTTATTATCCGCGCCAAACCGGTCAGACCGGCTTCGACCTTGGCTTTTACCTCGTCCTTGGTTTCCTGAGACACTGTGCCGCCGAAGATCGCTTCACTATAGATGCGCCGGGCGATCAATTCCACGTTCAATTCAATATGTTGAATGAATTCACGGCATTTTGCCCGTTCGAAAGGTTCGGTTGGGTATAAACGTTGGGCTTCCGGGTAGGCATCTTCCAGATATTCCAAAATGGCCTGCGACTCGGATAAATAGCCTTCCTCCGTTTTGATAAATGGAATTTTTCCCAGTGGGGAACGTTTTAACACGGCGTCTGTTTGGCTAGGCGGTAGGGCTTCTTCTACGAAACGAATTTTCTTTTCCAAAAGCGCGAATTTGATTTTGTTGTAATAGTTGCTGATCGCGATACCGTAAAGGGTAATCATGGGTTTATCTCCGAGGTTGTAAAAAGAAACTATACAGACCGGTCTGTATGTTGAAATAATACATACCGGTCTGTATAGTTTCAAGTTATTTTTTTCGATTTACGTTAATGGCAAGAGATTTACAAGCGTATATATTGGACGTCGCGTCCGATTTGTTTTACCGCCAAGGCATCAAAAATACCGGCGTCGACGCTATCGTCAAGGCGGCGGGCACGACCAAGATGAGCCTTTACAAATACTATCCGTCCAAGGACGATTTGGTGCTGGCGCATTTGCATAAAAGTCGGGAAGCGATTCGGGAGCTACTGTTGCAAGGCCTGGAAAAACAGGCCGACCCTCAACAAAAATTACTGGCGATATTCGACGTTTTTGCCGATTTACAGGCGGACCCGTCATTTCGCGGCTGCCCTTTCATCAATGCGGCCGCCGAATTTGCCGAGCAGGGCGGTGCGGTACAGCAAGCCGCTGCGGACTACACCAAAGCATTCCGAAAACTGATGGCCGACTTGGCCCGGCAGGCCGGCATCGTGCAAGCCGACGAATTGGCGGGGCAACTGGCGATGCTGATAGCGGGCGCGATGGCGTCGGAGCAAATACAAAAAGGCAGTGGCGCCATGATCAACGCGCGCAAAGCCGGCGAAATTTTGATCGCCGCCGCACAAGCCGGCGCGTCCGAATAAACGTTTTCGAGTAGTTTTCGAACAGATCGCTTATTTTTTAAGTCTATGTGGATACAAAAAGAAATACGCTTAACACCGAAAAGCCGCGGATTTCATCTGGTTACCGACGAAATTCTGTCTCAATTGCCGGAACTGCGGAGCGTCGAAATCGGCCTGCTGCATATATTCATCAGGCACACTTCGGCTTCGTTGACGATCAACGAAAACGCCGATCCGACGGTCAGAGTCGATTTCGAAAGCTACTTTAACCGTGCGGTGCTGGAAGATCAGCCTTATTACCGGCATAGGGACGAAGGCAGCGACGACATACCGGCCCATTTGAAAAGCAGTTTATTGGGTTGCGATCTGACCGTTCCGGTCAGCAACGGTCGCTTGAACGTCGGCATCTGGCAAGGCATTTATTTATGCGAACATCGCAACCACGGCGGCAGCCGTTCGTTAGTGCTGACATTAAACGGCTCTTCTGGTTTCCGGTAATCCATGCAGGCATGAGTGCGTTTCGTTCCGGTAATTGGCAACCATTCGAAAATTTCGTGGACGAAATGATTTTTCCGGCTTCATGCGCCGCTACTGAATAGGCGTGTCGTTAGAGAGGCCGGGTACTAGCCACCGAATAACTGATGATCGATCAAGTCGCACAAGCAGTGCGAGATCAGTAGATGGACTTCCTGAATCCTGGCGGTGGAACCGGACGGCACTCTGATCTCGATGTCGGCTTCGTTCAAGGTGTTTGCCAATAAACCGCCGTCCTTGCCGCTCAATGCGATGACGGTCATGTCGCGTTCGTGCGCCACTTTGGCCGCCTTGACGATATTGCCGGAATTGCCGCTGCTGGTATAGACCAGCAGAATGTCGCCGGCTTGTCCGAGCGCGCGTATCTGCTTGGCGAAGACTTCGTCGAAATGGTAGTCGTTGGCGATGGAGGTAATGGTCGACGTGTCGGTGCTCAGCGCAATCGCAGGCAGAGCAGGGCGTTCGCGTTCGAAGCGGTTCAGCATTTCCGAAGAAAAGTGTTGCGCGTCACCGGCCGATCCGCCGTTGCCGCAGGTCAGCACTTTTCTGTCGTTAACCAAGGCTTCGACGATTTTTTGCGAGGCGAATTCTATCAGTTCGCACAGGCCGGCCATCGCGTCCTGCTTGGCTTGAATGCTGTCGGAAAAGTGATTGATGATGCGGTCTTGTAGGCTCATAAAGTCGTCAGGTTTGAAAAGCGTTTTTTATCCAGTTGATGCGGCTATCGCCCGAAATGGCCACTACGTCGAAGCGGATGGCGCAATGGCTGAGGCGGTTGATTATGACATAGTGTTGAGTGGCGGCGATGATGCGTGCTTGTTTTTGCCTATCGATGCTGGCTAGCGCACCGCCGAATTGCTCGGATTTACGAAAACGCACTTCGATGACGACCAGGGCTTCGCCGTCTTTCATGATCAAGTCCAGTTCGCCGACCTTGCAGCGAAAATTGCTGCAAACGTGAGTAAGTCCCTGGGCTTGCAAATAGTTCAGAGCCTGTTGTTCCGCTCTGTCGCCTGTTTGTAAGTGCGCTGGTTTGAGCTTGCCGAACATGTCAGTCTGAAAAGCCGGTGGCGACCGGCACGCCGCCTTGATATTTGGCGCAAACCAGTTTGCGAACGATGCGGTTTTCCCCGCTGAGGGACAGCCGTCCGCTGGCACCTGCATAGGGTGTGGCCGCCAATTGATCCAGATGCTCCAGCAGATTGTAGGCGTCTATGCCCAACGCAAGCAGGCGAATCACCGACTCGGGAAGTTCTTGCCAGCTATTTTGTAGTGCCGATTGGCTCAGCGGGCCGCCGTAATAATCCGCAAACAGCCAGGGTACATCGCAAAAACTGAATAAGCCTAAGTCGGCATCCTGGAGCGGATTGGGTTTGCCGGAAAAAATCGTTGGCATCGCGTAAACCGCGATCTTGGCATTTTGAAGGTACTTCAGTTGCGGCGCCAATTCCCGGGCGGTTTCGGCATTGGCGCTCAGCAACACGGCTCTGGGCGGTTGTTGGCCATCCGGATAGGCCGAGGAAGCGATCAGCTGATTCAAGCTTTCGGCAATATTGTGTTGTTTGGGATCGTAACTCTGGACGCCTGCGACCGTGCCGCCGCGCTTTTGCCAGGATGACGTCAGATAATTGCCTATGCGTTGGCCTTGCGCGGTTCCTGGAACCAATACCAAGGCGCTACGCAGGCCGTCGGCATGGGCCTTGCCGGCTAAGGCATCGGCTTCGTCGATTGGGCTCAGGCCGAATTGATACAGGCGGCTGTGATATAGCTCGTCTACATGATTCAGCGCCAATACCGGCACGCTGAGCTCGGTATTTTTGACCATGGCCGCTATCTGTTCCTTGACCAGTGGTCCGACGATTTTTTGTGCGCCATCGGTCACTGCTTGACTGTATAGGTCGGCGATATCCTCTTGCGCGCTATCGTAAAACTTCAGGGGTAGGTGCGGTGCCGAACTGGCAGCCAGCCTGTAGGCGGCTTGCATGCCGGCCTTGACGGCTTTCCCCGCCGGGGCGTAAGGACCTGATGTCGGCAATAATACGGCGACGAAGCCTTCGGTTCGAGTTTGTGCCGTGGCGGGACTGGTCTCTGGTGCTTGGGCCTCCGGTTGCGGAGCGGACAAATAAGCCTGCAAATATTCGGCATTGGCTGGGTGGCCGGGATAATCCTGGCGCCACTGTTGAATCTGGCCCATGATATCGGCGCCGGCTTGATTGCGCTGTTTCAGTATCCGGGCCAAGGCCATCCAGCCGCGCAATTCGCTGGCAATATCGGGCTCCACGTTCAGGGCATTTTCCGGCAACAGACTCAACATATCCAAAATCGCCGATATGTTGGCCTGCTGTTGTGCCGGTTGATCCAGCAAATTGCCCAATCTGATTCGGCTGCTGACGCCTTGCAACACATTTCCGGTCAGTAAGTTGGCAAATGCCAGCGATTGGTAATAATTGATTTTATCCGGCTTGGACAACAAGACCGGTCTGATGCTTTTCAATCTCAGCAAAGCATTTTCGGCATCGCCTGTGTTCAAATTGACTTGGGCCTGCAGTAAATTGAATTGGCCGCGCTGTTCTGCCGATAATCCCGCCTGATTGATCAGGTCCAGTTCCATTTGTGCTTGCTGACTATCTCCGGACTGGATATGGGTATCGGCATTCAACAAATGCTGAGCCAGCTGATTATCCTTCAGCCCGTAACTCTTGACCGCTGCCGGCGGACGTTGCGGTGGGCGGCTTTTGACTTCGAAATGCGGCTTCTCTCTGATGGTTTCGTTGCTGCAGGCCGCCAAAACCGCCGTGGCAAAAATCCAGCAAATCCTAAGGCCTGGGGGCATAATGAAGGAACATTTACAATTTGCCATAGCAGTGGAGGGCTTGAATACAGATGTCCGGGAAATTATACGTGGTTGCCACCCCAATAGGTAATCTGGCCGATTTCAGCTTGCGGGCCATAGACGTGTTGAAACACGTGGACTTGATTGCCGCCGAAGATACCCGGCACGTTAAAATGCTGTTGCACCACTATGGTATCAACAAGCCGCTGGTCTCGTTACACCAGCACAATGAAGACAAGGTTTCGGCGACATTGGTCGAAAAAATGCAAGAAGGGCAAGCTATTGCCTTGGTTTCCGATGCCGGTACTCCGCTGTTGAGCGATCCCGGTCTGCCGTTGGTCAAGTTGGCTAAACAACAAGGTCTGGAGGTAACGCCCATTCCTGGTGCTTGCGCATTGATCGCCGCATTGTCGGTATCCGGTCTGCCGGTCAGCCGATTCACGTTCGAAGGCTTTTTGCCGCGCACTGCGTCGGCGCGTAGGCGCTTTTTCGAAACGAAACTGGCCGAACCTTCGACTTGGGCATTCTACGAATCCAGTCATAGGATACAGGCCGCCTTGGAAGATATGGCTGAAATTTTTCCGACCGAGCACGAAATCGTCATTGCCCGTGAAATCACCAAGCTGCACGAAACCATCCTGAAAGCGCCATTAGCGTTGGCCTTAAAGCGGGTGCAAGGCGACGAAAACATGCGCAAGGGCGAGTTCGTCGTTATCGTGGATGGCAGCAAAATCGATGATGAGCAAGATGGGTTGGGCGACGAGCCTCTGCGGATATTGCGGCTGTTGTTGAAGGAATGCTCGATCAAAACCGCCGTGGCCCTGGCAGCCGAGATCACCGGCCAGCGTAAAAAATTGCTTTATCAAGCGGCGCTGGAACTGCAGAAACAGCCTTAGGATCTGGTAACAAATGAGTTCCCTATTTTCGATGGTCCAAATCCTTAGGGTGTCGCGCCAAGGATTTCGCCAGCTCTGCTCCTTGGTCCAAGACGGTTTTTCCGGGATAAGCCGAATCGGGGGTTGATTTAATCTTGTCAATCGCCTGTGATTTACTTATGCTTTCCGGCTATTTTTTATTAGGAGTACACCATGCGCGTTGCCGAGTTGATGACCAGCAAAGTCTTTACCGTCGAACCTCACGATTTGATCGACAGGGTATTCTTTCTGATTCATTACGAAAAAATCCGTCATCTGCCGGTCGTGGAGAAAGGCAAG
>JAQTYP010000106.1 GCA_028688235.1 Methylomonas sp. | reverse complement strand
GTTTTTCCTCGACGGCGATCGCCGCACGGTTAAGCAGACTCAGTTGCTTGTCTTCGGCAAACAGTAGACCCAGCATGTAAAAAATGGGCATCCAAAACGGATTGATCAGCATAGCCCCCAAAATACTCTTGACGGTACGGGCCCAATTTTTCAACGGATTGAAGCCCGCGGTCAATGTAGTCTTGGGGTGTTCGGCCAACGCTTCGCTGATGGGTTGCAGCATGGGTAAATCACGCTCATCCAATAGGCGAACGGAAGCTAGCCATTTATGTCTGATTCTGAGAAAATTCATTCTGGCCATGCACACCGAAAACACGAAGACCAGCGCCATCAAGGGCAACAACACTTTCGGCGGCGCAATCGGAGCAAAAATAGGCGCCATCAAAACCAAACCGTAGCCCAGCATCAAAATATCCTCGCCACGCTCGACATCCTGGTCGACGCCGGCGACAATTGCCACCATAGACCGAGCGGTAGAATCAAGATAAGCTTTTGTTTCTGACATGACTGCCGTCCTTCCTTTCCGAGATAGAAGCCGAAGGCTTATCTATGCCTCAACGCAAAAAAAGTCAACTATTTTTTGCAGGCCCGGTACCATGCGCCGTTATCTCCAAGACCGTTTGAAAACGGAACAAGACTTCCGGTTTTCGGTGATATTCGTTACAGTAAGTTCGAACAACACTAGCGTTGATTAGCAACGGCTTGCTTTCGACCATACCTCAGGCACCCAAAAAGCAAAAGACCATGACATCTTCGAATTCAGACACCTCGCTGGCGCCCTCCCCCACTCTGGTGACGGAAACAATCGAAGGCTCCACGTCGCCCCGGATAGCCGAGCCCTACCTGGTTATCTTATCGGGACATGAACGCGGCAAACATTTCAAGCTGAAAAAACAGCAAAATATCTTCGGCCGTAGCGAAGAAGTCGACATCGTGATTAGCGACCCGAAAATTTCCCGCACCCATGGCGTTTTCACGGTGTATCAAGGCCACATCTTGTTCGAAGATCTGCAATCCACCAACGGCACATTTTTGGGCGGAGAACGTATCGTCAAGCGTTGGCTGGGTTCTCTGGACAGGCTTTCGGCCGGCGATACGACGATGCGCATCGATTATAAATGCCCAACCGAAGCACAATCGGAACAAGCCCTGTATCAGGCCGCGTATACCGATGCCCTGACCGGCATCCTCAATCGAGGCGCATTCATGCAACGCGCCTTCGAAGAATTTTCGCTTTGCCTACGCAACAGTCACAACCTGACCATCGTCATGTGCGATGTCGATTTCTTCAAAAACATCAACGACAATCACGGCCATTTGGCGGGCGACGCAATATTAAAGGAATTAGCCAACATCCTGAACAGGGAAATGCGTTGCACGGACTTACTGGCGCGCTACGGCGGCGAAGAATTCATCATGTTGTTGCGCGAAACCACCGAAACCGACGCGGTCGCCTGGGCTGAACGCATCAGGCAGACAGTCATGCAGCATCAATTTACCTATCAAGGCCAAAGCATACCGACCACTATCTCCATGGGAGTTTGTACTCGCAGGGTGACCTCGTCCGACTCCCTCCCTATCGTCATAAAACTGGCGGACGATGCACTTTATGCGGCCAAACAAAACGGTCGCAACCGCCTGGAAGTGTCCTGTTTCGGCATGAGCTAACGGCCCTATTCAATCTCAGCCTTTATTGTCAAAACCGCTATCGACAGGCCAATTTGACAACACTTTTATTAAGGTTTTATAGTCATGTATGTCCGTCCAGCCATTCGTTAGCCACTGATACAAATATCGGTTCAATATCCCCCTATCCGTCGGATGATGGCTCCTGCCGGACTACCTCGACATCACTGACCACAAGGAGTTTTATATGTTATCCGTACGAATATCGATATTGATGACCGCCCTGACATTATCCCATTCGGTCGATGCCGCGACATTGACCTACACCAAGTACAACGACTTTGTAGCTGCAACGGCGGGGCAAAATGTCGTCGCCAACGCCCTGGACGCCATCGCACCATCGACCCTGGAATCCGGCGATACGCTAAACGGCATCAGCTACGCCTTCAGCATTTACAATCGCAAAGACCCCAATCAACCGAACGGCACGACCGGGCAAGTATCGATCTTGAACGACCGCAAATTACTCACTCCTCCTGGGATAGGTACATCATTTCAACCCGGCGGCCTAAGCGGCGAAAACGATACCGTCACACTGACGTTCGCGTCGCCTATTACCGCTTTCGGCGCCAGCTTGGGTATCGCGGCGCTCTCGAATTTTTCCATCATTAGCGATACAGGCCCTAGTGCGACCATATCCACTTTTACCAGCTACGGCGAACAAACCGCCAGCTACGCCGATTTTTTCCTTGGCATGGTTTCCGACACGCCGTTCAGCAGCGTCACGTTAAGCGGCGGCAACCGCTATGCCGGCGGCACCGTCAGTGCATGGTCCGGCTGGAGCGTAACGCGGATAAGCTATGCTTCGCCAGTGCCCTTGCCTGCGTCGTGGCTCATGTTCATCGCTGGTCTGGGATTTTCGACGCTACGCCTAACTTCGCGCAAGCGTGTCGCCAGATGCGAAACCTAAAGCCTGCGAAACAAGGCTAGCGGTCCGCCATCGAAAAACCGGGGATGGCGGAATCCCTGAGCTTACACACAGCGTATAGCACTCGGGGAGTGATATCCGTCAAGTTTACGGCTTGGCCCTTACGCCCTCCTCCTGCCCGGCCGCATATGTCAGTAGCGCGACGTTCTCGCGGGTGAAAAAGCCCTGGAAATCGCCGAAACGCTGCACATATTCGACGATCAACGAGGAAAAATCAGAAGCCGACGAAAATATCTGTTTCAGCCCTTCCTCGCGCGATCCCACCGTATCCAGCAAAAAGCCCTTGCCCTGGGCCGCGATGGCTTCGACGATAAAATCGATGTTTTCCCTGCCGTTGCTTTGGCCATCTCTGACTTCCACCGCGATATGGTGCAGGCGCGGCCCATAATTGCGCACGAAGGTTTCGGTCGGGCTTGGCAAGCGATCGAGATGACTAACGCAATAAGGCTGATTATTGGCGGTAAATACCTTGGCGGGACTGACCGATTCGGGTTGCTGACGCACGTTTTTGGTGACATTGGTAGACGAGTTTTGATCCTTGATGTCGTAACTCCCCCAATAGTAATAACTGGATAGCGCCAGATATTCCAGCAGCGCCGGCTCCCGGTTTTGACTGTAAACCCGTGTCGCCAGATGATCGATAGGCAGGATAAGGTCCTTGATACCCAGGCGCTCCTGCATCTCCTTGCCTCGGTCATTGGCGGCCTGTGCGGCGGCCAGGATCACGCATTCGCCGTGATGATAGACTCGGATACCGTCTAAGGGCCGCTCCATGTAACCGACCATATTCTGAGTATAAGGCGAGGGTTTCGACAGACTGACATTCAGCGGCAGATCGAGCTCGGCCAATTGCCCCGCGGAAAAAAACCTGAATTCGCGCTTTTGCTGTTCGGCGACCACGGCATGTCTGTCGCTGGCGAGCAAAATCTCGCCGAGATAACGGCTGTGCGGACGCTTGGCTCCAACCGGATACAAGTCGTTCAGACTGCGGAAGATGTCCGTATGCTCGGGATTTTTCACTTCCCGCAACAGGATATCGGGCGAATTCATGTCTATGCGCAACACATGGGTCATGTGTTTGTCGCTATCCAGCGTCACCAGATATTGATAAGGCGTCATCAAGGCCAACTCGGCGATATATTCCACCGAGTTGCCGGGCTCTACGCTGATCATCAAGGCCTCTATGCCGCCTATCATGTCCGTCAGGCCGACGCGGTCGCGCTCGTCGAGCAGCCGTATCAAATATTCCTCGAAAAAATCGGAATTTTTCTTGTCGCCGAAACGCGGCAGGTTTGTTGAACAAAGCATCGTCAACTCCTCGAAACAGTTATTGAAATCGCCCTTACATCATCAATTCGGTCGCCAACGCAAATCCAAAGTCAACGGAAACCGCGGATTGACCGCTTCCTCTTTGACCTGCAGCGGGCCGGCGCTGTGCCCGTGATCCCAAAACCTGGCGCGGCGACGGGCTTCGGCTTCGTTGGCATTGACAGGAAAGGTTTGGTAATTGCGCCCACCCGGATGACTGACGTGATAAGTACAACCGCCGATGGAGCGGCCATTCCAACTATCGAACAAATCGAACACCAACGGTGCGTGAATCCCTATGCAGGGATGCAGAGCCGACGGCGGCGCCCAGGCTTTATAGCGTACGCCCGCCACGTATTCGCCGGGCACTCCGGTGGGATGTAGCGGTACGCTACGCCCATTACAAATCACCTGATGGCGGCTACCTATCATGCCTTTGACTTTAACTTGCAGACGCTCGACCGACGAGTCGACATAGCGCGCGGTACCTCCGGCACTGACTTCCTCGCCGAGTACATGCCAGGGCTCTATCGCCTGACGCAATTCCAGTTGCACGCCCTCGTAGACCACGCAACCGTAGCGAGGAAATCTGAATTCGACAAACGGGGCGAACCAGGCGTCGTCGAACGCATAGCCGGCAGCGCGCAGATCCCGACAAATATCCCGCATATCCTGCTCGACGAAATGTGGCAGCATGAAACGGTCATGCAAAGCGGTATCCCAATACACCAACTTGCCGGCGTAGGGATTTTCCCAGAACCTTGCGACCAGCGTCCGCAGCAACAAGGCCTGCACCAAACTCATACGGTAATGCGGCGGCATTTCAAATGCCCTGAGTTCGACCAGTCCCAATCGACCGGTCGCGGAGTCCGGCGAGTAAAGTTTGTCTATACAGAATTCGGCCCTGTGGGTATTGCCGGTCAAATCGATCAGCAAATTGCGGAGCAAGCGATCCACCAGCCAAGGTCGCGCGGATTCCTGTCCAACCGCCAGTTTCTCCTGCATTTGCTGGAAGGCGATTTCCAGTTCATACAGGTTATCGTCGCGGGCCTCATCGACACGCGGCGCCTGACTGGTAGGCCCTATGAATTGGCCGGAAAACAAATACGACAAGGCCGGATGTTGCTGCCAATAACTGATCAGACTCCGCAATAAATCGGGTCGGCGCAGAAACGGGCTGTCGGCGGACGAAGCGCCACCCAGCGTGATATGGTTACCGCCGCCGGTGCCGGTATGCCGGCCATCCAGCATGAATTTTTCGGTCGAGAGCCGCGTCAGGCGCGCTTCCTCGTAGAGCGCCAGTGTATTGGCCTCCAGCGCTCGCCAACTGTCCGCTGGGTGAATATTGACTTCGATGACGCCGGGATCGGGCGTGACGGACAAGGACAACAAGCGAGGGTCTCGCGGCGGTGGATAACCTTCCAGACGCAATGGCTGCTTCAGACGGGCGGCGCAATCCTCAATGGCCGCCACCAATTCCAGCCAGGCTTCGAGACTGACCACGGGCGGCATGAATACATGCAACAGGCCATCGCGCACTTCCAATGCCAGCGCCGTATGTATCACTTCCTTGGCGGCCGGTTGCCGTTTGACGGCCGCAGGCTTTTTAGCCGGTTTAGTGCGTGGATAATCGGACAGTTTTTCCCGTTCGGCGAAAGGGTCGACCGGCAGCTGAATTTCGAAATCGGCTGGGGCCACCCACGGCAGGCTAGCCAGCGGCAAGCGCAAACCCAAGGGCGAATCACCCGGCATTAAATAAAGACGCTCGTGTTTCAAAGGCCACAAACTGGACTGCCAGCTAAGGCCATCCACGGCTTTCAGCGGCAACACAAAGCCTTTCACGGCTGCAAGCCCGGCCCGCAATTGCTTGGCTAAGCTACTGCGAACATCGGCCTTTTGCAAGTCGGCGGCATGCGGGTCGACATTGGTAGGCAAGCGGCTTTCCTCGTCCATTGCCCGCCAGGGATCTTCGTAAGCCGGCATCAGATAGCCTTTGTTCAGATTCAGTCTGAGCGCCAAAGCCTCGCCGAAACGTTGTACCGCTGATATGGTTATATCCTCAGGTTCTTCGGCGATCAAGGCTTGACCTTGCCAAACCGGCAAGCCGTCGGCGCGCCAAAACACATTCAGAGCCCAACGCGGCAAGGGTTCACCGGGATACCATTTGCCTTGACCGAAATGCAAGACACTGCCAGGCGCAAAACGCGACTGCAGGCGTCTGACTAATCGCTTGGCTAATTGCCACTTTTCCTCGCCCAACGCGGCGATGTTCCATTCCGCGCCATCCATGTTATCCACCGACACAAAGGTCGGTTCGCCGCCCTGTGTCAAACGCACGTCGCCAGCTTTCAACTCTGCGTCCACTCGCTCACCCAGGTCGAATATCGCCTGCCACTGTTCCTCGGAATAAGGTTTGGTAACACGCGGGTCCTCATGGATACGGGTAACCTTCATTTCCACGTTGAGTCGGGCTTCGCAAATACCGGTCATTCCGGACACGGGCGCCGCCGATGCCGGCGTCGCGCTGACCGCGAGCGGAATATGGCCTTCGCCGGCCAGCAAGCCTGACGTGGCGTCGAGTCCCACCCAACCGGCTCCGGGGATATAAGCCTCGCACCAGGCGTGTAAATCGGTGAAATCCTCGTCCGGCCCGGCAGGGCCGTCCAGCGGCTTTTCGTCCGCGACCAGCTGGATTAGATAGCCGGACACGAAACGCGCGGCAATGCCCAGATGCCTGAGTATCTGCACTAATAGCCAAGCGCTATCGCGGCAGGAACCGGACTTCTTCCGCAAGGTTTCCTCGCTGCCTTGCACCCCGCTTTCCATCCGGATCAAATAATTCACCAAGCTTTGCACCTTGTGGTTCAAGCTAACCAATAACTGAGTCGTCGTGATGCCGGGCGCCAGTTCGCGCCTGAAATCATCCAGAAACGCTTTTAATAAGGGGCCAGGCGATTCGGCTTCCAAATACGGCGCCAGCTCGTCGCGCAGAGTGGTCGGATAAGCAAACGGAAAATGCTCCGCCCAGTCTTCGACAAAGAAATCGAACGGGTTGATTACCGTCATATCAGCCAAAAGGTCTACCGTGATATCGATTTCCCTGGTCGGTTCCGGGAAGGTAATACGCGCGACGAAGTTGCCGTAGGCGTCCTGTTGCCAATGGATGAAATGTTTTTCCGGTTTGACCTTTAGCGAATAGCCGGATACCGGCGTGCGGCTATGAACCGCCGGCCGCAACCGAATCTCATGCGGCGAGGCGACGACCGGGCGGTCGAACACGTAATGGGATTTGTGATGTAACGCAACGCGTATGGTCATGGTTTTGCCGTGTCTACTGTGAAAGTCATCGTGGGAACGCCTCTCGTCGCAATGAACCTAGAAAATCATTTCGTCCATGGAAGACCGAAAATCACGAAAATTTTCAAATAGTTGCCACTTCGAATCGCCACCCAATTAGCGAACGGGAAAACCATAACAACTAACTGATTTCTTTCGTGTATTTCGTGAACGAAATGATTTTTCAGCCTTATTCCGTTCCGGGAAAATGAGCGGAATTGTCGATCCGATTCAGCCAGTCGGGATTCGGCAGCGAAGCGAACACACCCTTCAAGCCATCGCTCCAGCGCCGGCTAATCTGCGAAAAATAGGGATCGTCCTGAGTGATATGTTGCTTGAAATCCAAACCCAGGCTGGATTGAAGGTAACAAGCCACGTCGATGGGCAAGCCCACGGACAGATTACTGCGCATCGTGGAATCGAACGAAACCAACACACATTTGACCGCATCGCTCAAGGCCGTATCCGAATGAATCACCCTATCGATGATGGGCTTGCCGTATTTGGTTTCACCGATCTGAAAAAACGGGGTTTCGTCGCCGGCTTCGATGAAATTACCTTCCGCGTAAACCAGAAAAAGCCGCATCGCTTCGCCGCTAATCTGGCCGCCGACGATGAAATTGGCACTCGAATCGATATTGTTTTGCGCCAGAAACGCCCCGTCGTGGTCGCGTACTTCACGCAAGGTCTCGCCCAATAACTGAGCGACGTCGAACATCGACGCGACGTTCCAAATGTTACGCCGCTCTTGATATTGTCCGTGCTGCTCCAACAAGTTGATCGCATTTTGAGTGATGGACAAATTGCCCGAACTCAACACCACGATCACCCTGTCGCCGGCTCTTTCGAAGATTCTCATTTTCTTGAAGCAGGCAATTTGATCCACGCCGGCGTTGGTGCGCGAGTCCGATGCGAACACCAAGCCGGCATTCAATTTCAAGGCAACACAATATGTCATGGGAGATCTGGTCTTTGGAAGGTGCTATTGCATCTGTAAAGCGCTTCTGCGCGGGGTCGGCGGTTGAATATGGTCGCGCCGCGACATATAAGCATCGCAAATTTCGCCGCCCAATTGGGCAATGTTGGTCAAAAAATCGGTCAGATATTCGTGCAGGCCCTGGGCGAATACGTTTTCTATCAAACCGAAATGCAGGGCGGCGTGCTGTTCCCCGGCCCGGCGGCGGGCTTCACCGCCGGAAGCGCCGTTGATATCCAACAGCGCGGCTTCGACTTCATTCATGCAGGCGTGCAGCGAACGCGGCATGTCGTCGCGCAACACCAGCAATTCGGCGACGCGTAATGGCGAGATCACATCGCGATAAATTTTGCGGTAGGCTTCGAAGGCACTGACAGAGCGCAGTAAGGATCCCCATTGATAATAATCGACCGCACCGCCGACATCGTGCACGCTGGGCAACAAAATGTGATATTTGACGTCCAGTATTCTGGCCGTATTGTCGGCGCGCTCCAGAAAGGTGCCCAATTTGATGAAGCTCAGCGCAATATCTTTCAATATCGTCCCCAGCGTGACGCCGCGAAACATATGCGATCTATCCTTGACCCAATCGAAAAAGTCCGGCAGTTTTTCGTTGTCCATATTCCATGTCATGCGATTCAGTTCCAGCCAAGTGGCATTGATCACTTCCCACATTTCCGAGGTAATCGCCCCGCGCACGGCACGAGCATTTTCACGGGCACACTTCAAACAGCTGTAGATGCTGGAGGGATTTTCCGGGTCCAAGGCCATATAATGGGTAACGGCATCGGCCCTGGCCAATCCGTATTTGACTTCGTAACTGGCCGCGCAACCCGTGATATTCAGCGGCGCATACCACAAATAGGCTTCGGTACCTTCGATATCCAAAGGCAGCAAGGCCGAGCGATGCGCGACATCCAACACCCGCGCGGTATTTTCGGCCCTCTCTATATGCCGGGCCATCCAGAATAAATTATCGGCGGTGCGAGCAAGCATGATTCAATCCTCCAGTAC
>JAQTYP010000105.1 GCA_028688235.1 Methylomonas sp. | reverse complement strand
TCTTCAGCCGCCCTTTTATACCACGAAAATGCTTGATCATAATCATGAGGTACGCCAAGGCCATTCTCGAAGTAATGCCCTAACTTTACTTGTCCCTTTGTATTACCAGCTTCTGCAGCCTCACGGTAATAGTAAAATGCACTTTTATAGTTTGTTTCGTCAGAGTAGTCCTCTTCGTACATTTCACACAAATCGTAAAAGTCTATATGCACCCCAATCTCAGCTTCAACTCTAGCCATAGCGCCGAGCATACACGAATAGTCCATATAACCATTTGCTGTCGATTTGCCATACCAATAAAGTCCTTTTATTAAATCTTTTTCAACGCCAATGCCCTGCATAAAAAATTCGCCTAAGAACATTTGTGCTTGGGCATTATTTTCTTGAGCCGCTTTGTTAAACCAAAAATAAGCAACTGATTGATCTGCATCAACTATGTCTCCACAATGATAGATAACACCTAAATCGCTCCATAATTCCGGATCATTAGAAAACTGATTTTCAAAACACCATTCAAATGCTAAATGAGCATAATAGCTGGCTAAGTTTTCGTTCTTTAGTTCATTGATCTTTGATTTACAAATAACTGATAAAGGAAAATAAGCTTTACCAAAGCCTTGTTTGGCTAAGGAAATAAATGTTTCTAAACACTGACTAAGATCGCTAATTTTAAATTGAAAATACTTTTGATCATGAGAGTTGTCCAAGTCGAAATCATATAAGGTATAACCACCGATTCGATCATAGATATAGCGGGATTCTCGATAGCGCCTATTCTGATCAGAAATGAGCGACTGCTTGGTTTGAATTGCTGCCAGTCCTCTCCCCAACAAAGAATTGGAAACAGGGTTATTGCCCGCTAATTCCTGAGAAGCTTTAAATGCGGGCAAGTTCTCCGTCACTTCCGTCCATCCTTGTCTTCAAGTTGTCTGATTAGTTTTCCCAGTTCCGTAGTGTCCACTAGGCGAACACTTGATTTATTTGCCAGCTCAATAGCATTGGGCGTCAAGTTGCCGGTGGTGACTACCCATGCGCTTTGGCACCCGTAGTAGGCCATGCCGGCCAATGCCTCTTGCACCGCAGATACGCCGACACTACCGCTATAACATTTTGCTTGTACAGCGATGCGCTTGCCGTCTTTGGTCAGCAACAAATCCGCGCCATAGTCGCCGGTTATAGGTGTCATTTCGACTTGGTAGCCGTGTTGGCGAAATAATCCGGCTAGGTAAGCCTCGAATTCCGTGCCGCTTAATTGGCTGAGTTCTGCCGCTTTCTGCTTTCCGTATTGATGGTGCCAAACCGTTTTTTGGCTTTGCTGGTTACTCGCTTCCCGATGTTTTTGTTTGACAAAGGCTAGGGCATCCTTGCGATGTCGGGCTTCGCGCTCTGCCGGTGTTTCTGCTTTTGGTTTAACCGGCTGACTGGGGTTGTCAGAAAACCAATTTTTGAGCGAAGAGAATATTCCCGGCATGATCTATAGCATTCAAATAAATGCCAACCATGACTTAGTTTGGGCAAAAATTCAAGTCGGCTGATTGTTTCGTTAGCAAGCTCGCGAAAATGCCTCCGGAGTTTATGCCTGATTACTCAATCAAATCCAAATCCTGTTTCTGGGTCTTCAACATAGCCGCAATCTGTCGAAATAATTGCCGGTGTCCACCTTTGTAAGCATTACGCGCGGCAATTGCCTTTCCCTCCAATGTGCGCGGGCCTGTGGCGTTATTCCAAGGTTGCCATCGCTTGATTGCCGCCGATTGTTTCGCTCGCCGTTCCGGTGTCCATCCGTTCGCCATGTTGCACCTCCAATAGTTCGTTTTGCTGTTTTTGATTTTCCGCCGCGCGCGAAGGGGCGTTGTTAATCTGCTGCGGGCCGTGAACAATGTTGGCCTGCTTTGCGTAGACCACTGGCGGATTCTTGATATTACTAAGGGTTTCCAGCGTCATACGGCATTGATTTTGTGATTTGAGCGCCAATCGCATAAACCCCTCATAGTTTGGCATGTGGCTCTGAATCAACGCTTTACGCATCATGGCAGTGAAGAGCTTTTCCAGAGTAGTCGCTTGGCTAATCAGCATGGCTTCGGCGCGTTTCATGTCGCCGCTAGTGACTGCCTGTTTTTGCTCGACAAGTTCATCGAGCAAGCAATTTATAGCGTAGGAGTCATCCAAACTAATGATTGCCGCCATGGCTGAGAACTCGGGCGATAAACCTAGTTTCGCGGTTTCTCTTTTCTCGTCCTGATTCTTATCAAGACGGAGATTGATCTTATGTATTTTGGTTTTCTTTTCTGCCATTATTGATCCTCTGATGTTTGCGCCGGTTTTCGGCTCCATTCGTTACACTCGTGCAAGGTATCTGCCCCCCAGCAAGCGCCGAAGGGTTGAACGCCAGCACCACACGCACCAGTGCCGCCGCCGTGATGGTGGTAGCTCTGGAAGTGACTACAGGCCTTGCAGGTGATTGGCTTCGCGTCTGGAGTTTTCTTGATTGCTTCGAAGTCAGTACACCGACGCCACTTATCGACGACGACGCGCCAGCGGTGAAGCTGGCAAGCATCGCCGGACAATTGCCGACAGTTTGAACATTGCACCAGTCCGGTATAGTCGCCGCGTTGCAGGCTCAAGACGTCATCGGCGTGTTGTAACGCCCGCGCCAGACTAGCGGCATCCTTGCCGCACTCGGTCAGATACTCGTCGACCATGTCTTGATCGGTTTCGCCAATGGCCGCCAGGTAATCCAGCAGTTTTTGGCGGACTGTCACTTTTAAACCCGTTGCGACTTTCGCGACAACTGCGACATTTTCGGATTGTTCCAAACCTCCGCATGGATTCGTAACGGCTTGCGACATTCGCGACTTTTGCGACAAATTAGGGTTTTCACTCGGTTTTGTCGCAGTTGTAGCAATTGTCGCAATGGGTGGTAGTTTTAGCTTTTTATGTTCGGTTGGTTTAAACCACATGGTGTAAAACTCTCCATGATAGTTTTGCTTTTTTACCGTCAATGATTGCGCCGTGATCGTTTGGCGCGTGATAGCCATTACTGACTAGTTCGCCAATGGCCGCGTGTAATCTTGATCTATCGCGTAGCTGGTTGGGGCCTTTGTTTAGAATAGTGCGCGTGGTGTATTCTTGAACATTACGACTTTCTAACCATCTCGATAATGATTCCGCGTCTAGTACCGACTGCGGCACAATCGCTGCGCTTTGTATGCGTAACGCTTCCGCTAAATACCATTGCATCAGGATTAAGCCGCTTTCTAGGTGCTTGCCGGTAATTTCACGCGCGGCCATGCCGTTTTCAATGACAGACATTACGCCAGCAATTCGACAAGCAATTTCGGTTGCTTTGCTGGCTCTATCTTTAAGCTCTGACAGGTCAGCGCCCGCCGCCATCAGGTTCTCGAACTGATTAACGGCATCGATCGCCATCTGTTGTGCGTCTACACTTAATGGCAATTCGACAGGGTCTAGTTCTTGCAGATTGCCGTCATTGGTGCGCGGTGTCGCTTCGGCCAGTGTTTTCAAGACAACAAACAGTCGCTTAACCTCGCGTCGGTCTTTGGGATTTTCAAACGCTTCAATATGTCGTTTCCCGATGGTTGATTCAGGCCACGCCACCAAGCATCGCGCCAACAGGCCTTGACCGTTCGCCATGCGGTCGCTTAACAGCTTTTGCATTACATCTGGTTGCGCTAACTGGTGCATTGCCATTCTGCGCCCGTAAAGACAGCCTGAGCCATCACCAGCTCGCACCCGGTCAAAGGGTGAGCCATTCCATAGCTTGCACCAGCGCGCCATCGTCTTGAGCGCGTTTTCACTGTTCAAGGCATTGCCGCCAATTAACAGGCCGCCTTCATCAGAAAATAGCGCGATGGATGGTTGAGCGGTGACCAGCAGCTTATAAAGGCCTTCCACCGTTGGATCGGTGACAAACCGCAGCGGCATAATCGGCGCTTTGGGTTTCGGGCCTACCTCGTGGGCTTCGTTTTGTGCGTAGTCTGCACCGGCTTGAGTCTTCGGCTTGGAAGTCTTTTTGTTGGCCGCGTCACTCGCCGCTTTCCATTTCATCAACTCGGCTTCGTAATGTTCAAACTCGATTTGATAGTTCGTCATTTCGAGCCTTTCTTGTGCCTTGGCCGCGCCTAGCACTACATCATCAACCGCTGATTTGCGTTCGCCAGAATCGGCGACAGTCAGCAAAAACAGACTAAGCGGCTTCCTAGCTCCCCACGGCAACATCACATCAAAATGACTTTGAGCAGCAAACGACGCCGCCGCAAGTACCGACTGACAGCATAAGCCTAACGGGGCCTTGATTGATTCGTGCAACGCCTGAGCAGCACCGCCTAATATGTCGCCCAGTTGCTCGACAGGATAGGGTTTTGCTGCTGGCAATGACGCCCTGAGCGGTTCCGGTGGCATGATTTGTGCCACGTCGACCTGTTCTAATTTCGCCATCAGATTCATTTCGCCACCTCGTTATTCAGCCGCAAGACGGCGTTAAACGCCTGTTCTGCCCGTTGCTTATCGGTGTCTGCGAGGACGTCGCCGGAAACAACAGCGTCGAAAGCCAGCGCCAGAATCAACGCCTCCTGAATAAGCAGCGGGAAAAGTTCGTAAGCCGAAAAGCGCGGCACCTTAGGCTTGGGTGAACCAGGGGCGGCGACACGATCAGGGAATAAGTCGGCCATGTCCAAGCCTATCGCCGATAACACGGCGTCTACGCTGCACCCGGCAAAACAATGTATCAAGATGCGGTCATCAGCCAGTCTTATCGCTAACGACGGTGATCGATCTGGATGCGCTGGACACTTGGCTAGCCATTTATTCGGCGCGGTTTGTTTGACGCCGTGTAAACGGCCTAGAATTGAATTAACCATGACCACCTCCAAGCAGATACAGCCACGGGATTAAACGGAAATTTGCTGTTTCCAAACGGTTTAGCAGGGTGTTAGAATTAAATCGTGTAATAAACAACGAAGCTTTTACCCAGTGCCAGCCGGGTGCAGCTTTAATAAAATGTATGCGTTTCATTTTGTCCTCGCTTCCGCCATCACGGCGATAGGTATTGAGGGGAGGGATGCCGCCGATTATCGGCGGCGCTCGTCGACTTGTTATTTCACTATTGCAGACGTCGACTGGCGGGCTACGTGTTTGTTTAGCCAGTTCATCACGTCGGACTTGCGGTACTTCACCGAATGCCCAAATTTAACAAACGGTATTCCGGTTCCTGCCCAGCGGTCGCGCTCTAGTGTTGCAGTCGAGCAGTCGCGAACAGCGGCAATGGTTTTTTGACTAAAAAGTGCCGTATCGGGTGCCTTTTCAAAGTCTGAAAGCAATTCAATTCGATCTTGTTTGTTCATAAAGTTAGCGTCTCTCGACGGGAATGTTGATCGGATGTTTAACTAATTAAACATTGTTCAATTATAGTTTTATCATGTTCTTTCAAACGAAGTCAAATTTTTACTGATTACGGTGCGGCGAACCTGATACGGTTCTGTTCTGTGTTTTTTTGGGGGGGGAGTGATCCGGGCTCCCTGCGCCAAGAAACTGAATATATTGATTTCCTTACGCCGACAAAAATAGATAGCAATCTCTATGCGGAAGTTTGAAGAAGGTGGCTATTGACGGTGATTATAGAAACGGATTGACGATTTTCAGTCTGTCATCAATGGTTTGTCCGTGTTGCATGTCCTGGGAGTATAAAGTTTCGCAATTGGCTAGTAAGGCAGCGGCCACTATTAACGAATCCCAATGTGAAAATTGATAGCGTTTGGCTAAGTCAATGGCTTTTCGGATGGTCTGAACGTCTACCGGCAGAGTGTCACATAGATCAAGCAGGCTTTCAGCAACTTCATGGGCTGCAGCTAACGAAGCACGTTGTTTACGGGTCAATACGCTAATGGTTTCATTGATGACTTGGGTGCTGACAATCACGCCGTCGGCAATAATTCGCCTCGCAATGGCCCGGTGTTCGGAATCCTTGCCAACGGCGTAGACGATAATATTCGTGTCAGCAAATTTAATTACGCTCATACAATTCATCCCTGTTGAAAGGTGAGTCGTCATATAGGCCGCTGTATTTATCCAGTGTAGCCAAGGCTTGCTCTCTTCTGTTGTTCGATTGGCGGCGGGTTTTGGTTTTCAGGAATTCGACAAAATCCAAAACCTCCGCAGCTTGCTGTTCAGGTAGTGTTTTGACGGCATCGAATACTTGTTCGGCAATGTTCATGGTTTAACCTCTGGCTTGTTTAATTTGAATGACCTCTGCAGCTTGCTTGAGGCCGGCCGCTTTCAATACAAAGTCTGTAATTTGCTGCATGGGAGCGCGTAAACGCTCGACATCCAAGACTAGATAACCGGCGGTAACGTCGTTGCCATCCGCATGGTTTAGCAAGCGTTTGACTGCGTAAGCTGATAAATCCAGACTTTCGGCCAATGATGCGAAGGTTCGGCGCAAATCATGTAAGCAGAATTTAACGCCACAGACATTTTCGACAGCGGCTTGAGCATAGCGGAAATTACTCACGACTCGGCCTTGTTCATCACTGAATACAAATTCGCTGCTCATCTTTTGCTTGCGCCGGGCTAACATGGTTTCCAGGTAGTCGCTGAAGGGCAGAGTGTGATCCTTACTGTTTTTAGGGTCGATAAACGTAAGTGTCCGTTCTTGGAAGTCGATATTGTCCCAGCGTATTTTCTTAGCCTCTTCCTTGCGGCAACCGGTCAATAATACAAACATAAAGAAATCCCGCATCGATTCGTTTGGTAATGATTCGACTGCGTTTACCCAGCTACCTAAATCGATTTTTTTGATCACGGTTTTTCTACGGTCGATCTTGTACCAGCCATGCACATCGCTCAGGCGTTTGACTGGATTCGACGAAATTAAGGAATTGCCGTCGGCGTCCTGATATTGGGCCATGGCGTAATTAAACAGCACCTGAAGGTAGCGCATGCCCAGATTGGCCCTTGCCTTGGAGCGGGTTTCGCCGTGTTTGCGATGACGCTTTTCAACCATGGGCGAGGTGATTTTGACCATGGGAAGGGTAAGCCAGTCGGGAATCACTTCGTTGAAGGCCTCCTTCATGTCGCGGATGGTTCGCGGCTTTAAGTCCTTGCGGGTCAGCAAGTAATCCTCAAATACTTCCTGCACCTTTTTTTGTTCGAGTTTGGCTAGGCGCTTTTCCGCAAGTGGATCGATGCCTTTGGCAATGTCCCCACCTAATTTTTCGGCTTCTTTTCGGGCCTGCTCGGCAGTCAGTTGCCCGTAACGACCAATCGTCATGCGCGTATCGCGTCCGTTTACCCGTTTTTGAATGATGAACGATTTAACGCCGGTCGAGGTGATGCGAAGACCGAAGCCGGCGTCTTTATTGTCCCAGTAAAGTATGTAGTCTTTTTCAGGGATTGGAAGTTTATCAATGGTGGTTTTGTTTAGCCGAATGGTTTTGTCTGACATTTTGCACCGTCTCCGTTCGAGTGCTTACATTTTGCCGTGTAAGCACTATGTAAGCAGTTGGTTTAAAAAACCTTCAAAGGGTTTCGGATTAATTATAGCAGTAACTTATTGATATAAGTGGATGTTTAAAGCTAATTCAAACTGTGTAAGGGTAGGTAAAAGTCCGAGATTTCGGATTGTGATTCCGGTTGTCGTGGGTTCGAGCCCCATCGTTCACCCCAATAAATTCAATAACTTAGCCTAAGTTAATTGATTCCTCTTTTGTAGATGTGCCCAAAAATGTGCCTACATTGGCTGCATGATGTGCCAGATGTTCTGGCGCCAAATGTGCATAGCGCAAGACCATCTTATAATCAGACCAGCCACCAAGCTCCTGAAGCGCATTGAGCGGCGTTCCCGCTTGGACATGCCAACTTGCCCAAGTGTGTCTCAAATCGTGCCAGCGAAAATCCTTTATTCCCGCCCGATTTAAAGCTTTGCGCCAAGCGTGATTATTTGCCCTCAAAACTGCTTTCCCTTTGTACACAAAGACGTAATGAAGATCATTGCCCAATAAGATCAATTGTTTACGAGTGGTAATCCCCCGTTTTGAGCACAGTCTAAAAGCTAGAGATTAAGCGGCGAGGGTAAGTTTTTTGTCTTGATGAAGTACTTCCAATGGCAATGTTGGGCTATTGATGATCGCAGGTTAATAACCCGCGGTCAGCAAGCTCTTGAACCTGCCCGATCGATTCAAATCGGTACTGAGTGAGCTATTCGTAGCGGGTAGTTAGGTTATAGCGCTCAACGTATGCGTTCTGTTGAGGATTGCCCGGTTGGCCTAATACCGTGTTGCTCTGCCCAAATGTTTAACGTTTCGCCGATGTATCCAGGTCCATTGTCAAACCGAATGGCGTCAGGTTTTTCATGACAAACTTAAACGCAATTTTGAAACCGTGATTGCTTTGTCTGCGCTTTCCTTGATTTTCTATATGAAATGGCAAAAGCCCTGACTCCATTTTGGGGCGCTTCAGACGTTCAAGTACGGAACTGCTTACGTACTATCCCAAAATCTGTTATTGACTCATCGGCTTGCTGAGCATGCCTCTGTCAACGATAAAATTTGCAACGGTATCCACCCCGTTATTCGCCTTGATATTTGTAAATACAAACGGTTTTTCACCGCGCATTTTACGGGCGTCTCTATCCATCACTTCAAGCGAAGCGCCCACATAGAGCGCCAGATCGATTTTGTTGATGACCAGTAAATCCGAACGGGTGATGCCGGGACCGCCTTTGCGCGGAATTTTGTCACCGGCGGAGACGTCGATCACATAAATGGTCAGATCGGCTAATTCCGGGCTGAAGGTGGCACTGAGATTATCCCCACCGCTTTCCACCATCACAAAGTCCAATTCCGGCCAGCGTTCGCATAAATCCTCCACTGCCGCCAGATTCATAGAAGCATCCTCACGAATGGCGGTATGCGGGCAACCACCTGTTTCGACGCCCAGGATACGTTCTTCCGGCAGCGCCTGACTGCGAATCAGAAACTGCTGATCTTCGCGGGTATAAATATCGTTGGTGACGACGGCAATTTCATACTCATCGCGCATGTGTTTACACAAGGCATCCACCAGCGCGGTCTTGCCGGAACCGACCGGGCCGCCAATGCCGACTCTTAAAATTTGTTTATCAGACATGAGTTTCGCTCCTAAGGTTGATTAAAAATGGTGGCTTCTCGTTTAAAACGGGACAAAGAGGGAGGCTTAACCGTTCGTCCTGAGCAAAGTAAGCCCCCTTCGGAAGCATGGCGTTACCATGAAACAGTCGCTGTTTGAGGCAAAT
>JAQTYP010000104.1 GCA_028688235.1 Methylomonas sp. | reverse complement strand
GCAAGATCGAGATCTGCACTCGCGCTTACAAAATTTTGACCGAGCAGGTTGGTTTCCCGCCGGAAGACATCATCTTCGATCCCAATATTTTCGCGGTCGCCACCGGCATCGAGGAGCACAACAATTACGGTGTCGACTTCATCGAAGCCACCCGCATCATCAAGCAGACCTTGCCTCATGCCCTGATTTCCGGCGGCGTCTCCAACGTTTCGTTTTCGTTTCGCGGCAACAACCCGGTGCGCGAAGCCATCCACGCGGTATTTTTGTATCACGCGGTACAAGCCGGCATGGACATGGGCATCGTCAACGCCGGCCAGCTGGCGATTTACGCCGACATCCCGGAAGAACTGCGCAACGCCGTCGAAGACGTGATCCTGAACCGCACCCCGGAAGGCACCGAAAAGCTGCTGGAAATCGCCGAGAAGTACCGGGGCAGCGGCCAAGCCGCCAAACAGGAAACCCTGGAGTGGCGCGAATGGCCCGTGACTAAACGCCTGGAACACGCGCTGGTCAAAGGTATCGCCGATTACATCGAGGAAGACACCGAAGCGGCGCGGCTGGAAGCGGAAAAACCCTTGCACGTCATCGAAGGCCCGCTGATGGACGGCATGAACGTGGTCGGCGACTTGTTCGGCGAGGGCAAGATGTTTCTGCCCCAGGTCGTCAAATCGGCACGGGTCATGAAAAAAGCCGTGGCTTATCTGATGCCGTTCATGGACGCCGAAGCCGACGGCAGCGAACGCAAAACCAACGGCAAGGTGTTGATGGCCACCGTCAAGGGCGACGTCCACGACATCGGCAAGAACATCGTCGCCGTGGTGCTGCAATGCAATAACTACGAAGTCATCGATCTAGGTGTAATGGTACCGGCCGACACTATCCTGAAGACCGCGCGTGACGAAAACGTCGACGTCATCGGCCTCAGCGGCCTGATCACGCCGTCCTTGGACGAAATGGTCCACGTCGCCAAGGAAATGCAGCGCCAGGGTTTTAATATCCCGCTGCTTATCGGCGGCGCGACGACTTCCCGCGCCCACACAGCCGTCAAGATAGAACCCAATTATCAGGCCGCTCCTACAGTCTATGTCACCGATGCCTCGCGTAGCGTAGGTGTAGTCAGTGCCCTGCTCAGCGACGATTTGAAAGCCGATTTCGTTGTCAAGACACGCAACGAATACGAACAAGTCAGGAATCATCATAAGGGCCGCCAAGCCAAAGCGCCGCTACACAGCCTGGAAACTGCCCGGCAAAATAAATTCGACTACGCCAGTCATAGACCGGTTAAGCCTAAATTTCTGGGCACCCAGGTCATAGATAACTTTTCGCTCGAAATCCTGGCCGATTTCATCGACTGGACGCCATTCTTTCATACCTGGGAATTGTCCGGCTCTTATCCTGCCATCCTCGGCGACACGATAGTGGGCAAAGAGGCCGCCAAACTGTTCGAAGATGCCCAGAACATGCTGAAGCGCATCATTGATGAACATTGGCTGACTGCCAAGGCCGTTATCGGTTTCTTTCCGGCCAACAGCGAAAACGACGACATCGTGCTCTTTACCGACGACAGCCGTAGCGAACGGCGTTGCGTATTGCATCATTTACGCCAACAAAACGTCAAGGCGCCGGGCCGGCCCAACTATTGTCTATCGGACTTCATCGCTCCGGTCGGTAGCGGCATCGCCGATTATCTGGGGGGATTTGCGGTCACCTCCGGCATAGGCATAGAAGACAAGCTCGCCGAATTCGAAAGAGATCACGACGACTACAGCGCCATCATGCTGAAAGCCCTGGCCGACCGTCTGGCCGAAGCCTTCGCCGAATACCTGCATCAGGCGGTACGCAAGGATTATTGGGGTTATGCAGAAGACGAGACTCACGACAACGACGCCTTGATAGCCGAAGCCTATCAGGGTATAAGACCAGCCCCCGGCTATCCGGCCTGCCCGGATCATACCGAAAAAGCCAAGCTGTTCGAGCTGTTGAACGTGACAGAACATACGACGATAGCGTTGACCGAAAGCTTTGCGATGTACCCGACCGCGGCGGTCAGCGGCTGGTATTTCGCTCATCCCGAATCGCAATATTTCAATGTCGGCAAGATCGAACGGGATCAGTTACAGGACTATGCCCAACGCAAAGGCATGACGATGGATGCCGCCGAGCGCTGGCTGGCAAGCCATTTAAATCAGTGATACGGAGCCAATTCTGATGCAACAGCGCCTCGAACATTTTGTAGAACGCCTGATGTATGCCAGTCGCTGGATCATGGCTCCGGTTTTTCTGGGTATGAGCGTGGTATTGCTGGTTCTGGCCATCAAGTTTTTTCAGGAACTGTACCACTTTCTACCGCATATCCTGGAGATCGACGACGGTCAGATCATCCTTAAGCTGCTAACCTTCGTCGATTTGACCCTGGTCGGCAGCCTAACCCTGATCGTGATGTTCAGCGGCTACGAGAACTTCGTTTCCAGACTGGACATAGGCAGTGACGCCGAAAAACTGGATTGGCTCGGAACTCACGATTATGGGTCGTTGAAACTAAAAGTCGCCACGTCCATCGTCGCGATTTCCTCGATCCGGCTGTTGAAAGTCTTCATGGAAGTGGAACATACGGCGAGCGAAAAAATGCTCTGGTATGTCATCATTCATTTGACCCTGGTGATATCGGCCTTCATCATGGGTTATCTGGACAAAATCTCCAAACATTGATGGCGGATTGGATATTATTCGGCACCGATGCTTGTCATTTGTGTGAACAGGCGGAACTAATGCTACAAGAGATGGGCCTGTCTTTCGACAAACGAGAGGTGCTGTTAGACGAAAATTGGCTGCGACAATACGGTCTCCGCATCCCCGTATTATTCGATCAAGTCAGCGCTTCGGAGCTGGCTTGGCCGTTTTCTAAAGAAGATTTGGCTGAATTCATTATGCAGACATCGACCAAGACTGTTTGAAACATTATTTTTGGCAATCTTAGCTTGAAAATAGGGGATGATTCATATCTCGGAATTAGGACCAAAACGACCACCGAACGGATACGCGCCGTATGCGGCTTGCCATACAGGATAGGCCAAGGTTTGCAACGACAAGTGCGTCGTCAAGATCGCATCATCGCGCAGGGAATACTCCAAAGCAGTTGCGCTTTGACGGGCTCGAAGCTCGCGTCGAGCCGCGTCAACGAGGCCTTCTTAATCAGGATGCAATCGTTATCGGCGTCGATTAAGCGGGCAATCAATGCCGAGATATCCGGCTCATGCCCCACCAACCAGACATCGTTAACGCCGGCCACTTCCAATTTGCCCAGCTCCGCGATAATCGTTGCGGAATTGGCGCCGGCCGCCAGCCAGTCGACGAGTTGCGGTTGATCGCATTGCGGTAATCGGCTAGCCAATAATTTGGCTGTTTGTTTGGCGCGTAATAAAGGGCTAGTCAGCAACACGCCGGGCGCCAACGAGTTTTTTCGGCAAAATTCCGCGACCTTCCCGACTTGATCTCTGCCCTTTTTGACCAGTGCCCGTTCTGCATCGGTGGACGCCGGTGTGTAATCTTCGGCGGTCGCATGGCGTAGACATGTAATCAACATAAAGCTCTCCTTAGGAATATGCACAAAATAACTTCTATAAACCATAAGTGTTGTGGAGGTTCGGTGTCTTGCTTGACAGGTCGCCGTCAATACGTCCTTGTAGGCTTGGCGGCGGCTATTCCTGCCGCCGACACCTGTCAATCGAGCCACCGAACCCCTCCAACTTATATTTCATGTTCTTTCCGGCTACCAACTTAAGCCGGGACAGTCAGAGGTTAAGCCTCCCTCTGTGTCCCGTTTTAAACGAGAAGCCTTCTTTCCTTAAGTTAAAGACAATCTGAATGGCGCCGATGCCGCGTCAGGGTTTGTCGAATTTCGGCAGCGGGCTAGCCAATCCCATTGCATGCTTGGCCAGCATCTTTTTTGCAAAAGGCAAATGATCCAGCAAGGCCAAGCCGCTATTGCGTAGCGCCGCAACCGGCAGCCAGTCGTTGGAAAAAACACGTACGACGTTATCGGTAAAGCCTATGGTTTTGTCATGATCCAACCGGCGTTGTCGGGCATAGTCGCTCAATAAACTGGTCGCACCGGGATCGCCATCGTGCCTATGACGTTCGATCAGCATTTTCGCCAGTTGCGCCACATCGCGTATTCCCAGATTAAAGCCCTGGCCTGCGACGGGATGCAACTGATGCACGGCGTTGCCGATGATGACGGCCCGGCCGGACACCATGCTCTCGGCCCGAATCAGGCTGAGCTCGAATGCGCGCCGCGGTGCGACCAGCTGCAACGCCCCCAAGCGGTAACCGAAGCAGGTTTGCAGTTCCTCCAGAAAATCCGCCTCGCCGCCGGCCATTAAGGCTTCGGCCTGCTCATGACGGCGAGTCCAGACCAGGGATAAGCGTTTGCCGGAAACCGGCAGCAGCGCCAATGGCCCCTGTTCGGTAAAGCGTTCGTAGGCGGTATTTTTATGCGGCAATGTCGCTTGCACGGTGCTGACTATAGCCGTCTGTCCGTAGTCGGTAACTTGTTGCGGAATATCCAGCAATTTACGCACCGTCGATTGGCCTCCGTCCGCGCCTACCAACAATTTAGCCTGTAAGTTCAGCGATTGATCGCGCTGCTTCAGGCTAATGTTTACAGCATCCACGCCCGACATCAAACCGACGACCCGGGTTTCATAAAGACGCGTGGCCGCAGTCTGCGATACCAAGTCGGCCAGATGCTCTTCTATGTCGCGAGCCTCTATCACATAACCCAAGGCATCGACGCCTTGTTCTGCCGCCGACAATCGGGTTTTGCCGAAGTGTCCGCGATCCGAAATATGGATATGCTTGATAGCGGTCGCTTTGTGCGCGACGCCGTCCCACGCATCCAGAGAATGTAATAATTGCACGGTGCCGGCCGCCAGCGCCAGCGCTCTATCGCCGGTTGGCGAATTGCGCAGTTGCTCCCGGCTCGCGGCTTCGACGATGGCGATATTCAAGTCCGTATCGCGTAGCGCCAAGGCCAGACAATTGCCGGCCAAACCGGCGCCGACGATGATTAGGTCGTAATCAGTTTGCATTTAATCGCCCTGCATCAATGCCTCGATATCCGCGATACTTTTCGGCACGCCGTTGGTCAGCACTTCGTGGCCTTCTTTGGTCACCAGGGCATTATCCTCGATACGAATACCGATACCACGCCATTTCTCATCTACCTTCTCGCAGTCGGCCGGAATATATAAGCCGGGCTCTACGGTCAATACCATGCCGGGTTCCAGCAAACGCCAATCATCCTTGATCTTGTAATCCCCGACATCGTGCACATCCATGCCCAGCCAATGGCCGATACGGTGCATATAGAATTGCTTGTATTTTTCGTCCTTGATCAATTTTTTGACCCGACCTTTCAGCAGTCCCAATTCGACCAAGCCTTTGGTCAATACTTCCACCGAGGCATCGTGCGCCTTGTTCCAGGCCACTCCCGGTCGCACCTGTTCCAGCGCCGCCGCCTGGGCATCCAGTACCAGTTGATACAACAACTTTTGCGGTTCGCTGAATTTGCCGGATACGGGAAAAGTGCGGGTAATGTCGGCCGCATAATGATCGCATTCGACGCCGGCATCGATTAACAACAAGTCCCCTTTGTTCAATTTATCCGCGTTCGCCGTGTAATGCAGCACGCAGGCGTTTTTGCCGCCGGCCACGATAGACTGGTAAGCCACGGCCCGTAAGCCGTCCGCCACGAATTCGTGCACCAATTCGGCTTCGATCTGATACTCGTATAGCCCTGGTTTGCAGGCTTTCATCGCCCTGACATGAGCCCGCGCCGATACCTCGGCGGCTCTGCGCATCAATTTCAATTCCTCGGGACTCTTGAACAGACGCATTTCGTGCAGCACGTGCTCCAAGGAAACCAGCTCTCCCGGCGCGGCAACGCCGCTACGCGATTGCCTGCGGATATGATTGATCCACTCCAACAGCTTGTGATCCAGGTCGCTGTCCTTGCCCATGGGATAAAAAACCTTGGCTTTGTTTTCCAACATGCCGGGCAGGATTTCATCCAGATCGTCTATCGGAAAGGAATCGTCGGCTTCGTAATGCTTGGTAGCGCCTTCCAGACCGGCATGCGCCCCTTCCCATAAGGCCTTTTTTTCGTCGAACTCGCGGCAAAACAGCACATATTCGCCCTGTTCCCGCCCGGGAATGAATACAGCCAACGAATCGGCCTCGTTGAATCCGGTCAAATAGAAAAAATCACTGTCCTGCCGGTAGGGATAATGGACATCGCGATTCCGAACCTGTTGCGGCGCGCTGGCGATAATCGCGATATTGCCTTTACCGATCTGCTTCATCAATGCCGCGCGGCGTTTCTTGAACTCAGCTTGCTTCATGCTCCCTCCCTAGTGTGCGCGCGTATGTTGATTTTCGGCGAATTGGTCGCGAACGCTCAGTACGGCGGCGCGCAAGTATTCGTGAATTTCCATCAACGCGTTTTCGTCGTCCTCGCCGTCGACATCACTATCGATTTTGGTCAGCTCTATCATGTCGCCCATCACTTCCGCGCTGTCGCCCGGCCACTCGGCATCGGAGTGGGCATAGCCGACACCGAACAAAAAGCCCCGGCACCAGCAGCGCAGGGCTTCGGCCAGCTCGCTGAGTCCTTCGTCCTCGTCCGGCAAAAACAGGTCGAAGGCAAACTCTTCCGTTTCGGGGTCGAGCAATTGCCGGGTACGGTCGAATAAATTCAACAACAGTGATTTATCCTCGTCCGGCAAAGCGTGTTCATCGGCGAACAATTCATGCAGCCAATTTCCGGCATCCGCCTTCACTTCCACACATAACATTCCCACCGCGATACCGTGAGCCTCGGCAGCCCCAATATCGGCATCGTGCTTCTCAAAAATCGCATTGACTGCCTGATACATGATATTCCTAACAATTCACTGAGTTTAAGCTGTTTAAAACCGACGCTTATGCTAACATTGTTCGCCTTCTTGGATGATTTTAATGTCGTATCGGCTAACACTCTGCTATGTCCCAATCAGATAAAGACCCATCAACCGAATTGGCAGCACTGGAGGCAAAGTTGGATGCGCTAATCGCGCAATTTAAACTGATCAAAAACGAAAACAAATCCCTCAAAGTCAAGCAAGACGCATTGGTCAAAGAAAAAGCCAAACTGCTGGAAAAAACCACCCAAGCCAAAGCCCGCGTCGAAGCGATGATCGCCCGTCTGAAAGCAATGGAACACGATTCATGAGCAAAACCATGCAACCGGTCTCGCTAAACATCTTGGGCAAGGAATACAAGATCGCCTGTGCGGCGGACGAACGGGAAGGCCTGATTCGCACCGCCCAGGAATTGGACAGGCAAATGCGCAAGATTCGAGATACCGGAAAAGTAGCCGGTACCGAGCGCATTGCGGTGCTGGCCGCACTGAATCTGGCCCACGACGGCGGTCCTGCCAAAAGCAACGTTCCCGACGCGGAACTTGGTCAGCGCTTAAACGCTTTACGGCTGAAAATAGAAAACGTTTTAGAAAATCCGTAATTTCGGTATACAATAAGCACCCTATCTCCTGCAGCGTTCGAGCAGTGCTGGGTGTTTCCTGAACCTGTTTTTACCCCGGAAACTGTTTACCTTTCATGGTGTGCATGCCTGTTTTTTCAGGAAGCCTGATTGACTGGATTTGGTTTCCACTTGAACCTCCGGTTCAAGGACGAAAGCATCAGACGGCGCAGGCGGGAGATCTCGATATCGGCAAGCGCCTCCCGCATCCCCTCTATTCAGATAGCTCCGGTTTATTGCTCAGCCTTCGAAACTGCCACCGGCTGTAAATCGCCTGCAACGGCAACGCGAAAACTGCCACCCACAATAGTACTTCCAGCGACAATTGGCTGGCACTGCTATCCCATATCGTCAACGAACTGTTAAGCGAAATATTCGACGGTAGCAAAAACGGAAACATCGAAACGCCGAAGGTCAACACCACCATGGTCAAACAGGTCGAACTGGCAAGCATGGCCCAATAAGGTTTATCCCGCAGGGCCAATACCGTGGCGGCGATGCCGGCAATAAAAGCCAAGACCGGGACTACCCAAAGTGCGGGCTCATGTTCGAAGTTATCCAGCCACAAACCCTCGCCGCGCTTGACGAATTTCGACAGCGGATTCGATGCGGCCTGGGTCAAAATCTCCGAATTGACGTGATATCCTTCCAAATGCGTAATCCACAGGCCGCTCGCGGTGAAACCTATCAGGAACAATAGTCCTGCCCGCACGGCTAGCCCTTTTGCGCCGCATTGAAGCTCCCCTTCCGTCTTTAGCTGTAAAAATACGGCGCCATGCATGGCCAACATAGCCAGACAGGTAGCGGCCACCAACAGGGAAAACAGGTTAAACAGCCCGAAAACATCACCCAGGAATCGGATATGCATATCGCTTTCCAAATGGAACGGGACGCCTTTCAGTACATTCCCGATCGCGATTCCGAACAAAACCGTAGACAACCAGGCACCGACCGACAGCATTCGATAGCCCTGTTGTCGCCAGCGATTGTTGTCCGCCTCGCCAAGATAATGTAGCGCTAGCGGCCTGATCAGCAACGCCAGCAGGATTAAAAACACTAAGCCATAAAAGCAGGCCAGCGACACGGCATAAGCCGTTGGCCAAACGGCAAACAAGACGGCAACGAACGTTATCAACCAAACCGAATGCCCCAAGCAGAGGGGTTCGATGATGCCACGAATCAAAAGCCTCTTCACCGCGTCGGCTTTGGCCACCATAGGCAGCAATAACGCAACGCCCAGCGTCAGTCCTTCGCATAACACAAAACCTATCATCACGATGCCGAGCAAGGCCCACCAAATCAGACGCAAGCTCTCTAAATCTAATGTCATTATTCAACCCTCGTTGCCGATCAAGAACGCGCCGTAACGGCTTGTCGCATCAAAAACAGTCCCAGCCAGAGCAAAAGACCATATGCCAGAATATAAGCGGCAATGCCTATGCCCAACTGCATCTCCGATTGCGACGAAACAGCCTGGAATGTCGGCAATACGCCGGCAATCGTCCAAGGCTGTTTGCCTGCCTCTGCGACGCACCAACCCGAAACGGCAGCGACCCAGGGCAATGGCGCAACATATACACAGAGCTTAAGCCAGCAAACGGGGAGGGGATTACTCCCCCTGACAAGCCATAGTCCCGGAATAAGCCCAAGTAACCCGCCGATTCCGCAGGCTATCATCAATCTGTAAGCCCAATAAATTAATCCGGGATAACCAGGTAAAGCGGACTGAGCGGCCAAGGCAATTTGTTTGTCGCTAGCCCCGACGATAGTCTTATGCAC
>JAQTYP010000103.1 GCA_028688235.1 Methylomonas sp. | reverse complement strand
GTCACGTTGGCGACTTGCGCTTTTAATTCCTGCAAGCAGACGATATCGGCGTCTTGGCTATGCATCCAGTCGTAAAAGCCTTTGCTGGCGGCCGAACGTATGCCGTTTAGGTTGATGGTTATGATGCGCATGTTATCGAGGATGTCGGATTCGAATGGCATTTTATGCTAAACAAGGGCTTTAATTGGCTAGCCGAATGCAGTTTATTGGGGTTTTATCTTCGGCTCATGTAAAATCCCGTTTCTTTGGATTGAATTAGCAGTAAAGCGATGAGCATAGAACTTAGAGGTACCACTATTCTTGCCGTTAGGCGCGGCGACAAGGTCGTGATCGGCGGCGACGGCCAGGTGACTTTGGGTAATACCGTCATGAAAGGCAATGCCCGTAAAGTCAGGCGCCTTTATCACGAAAAAGTGATTGCCGGCTTCGCGGGCGCTACTGCCGATGCGTTTACCTTGTTCGAACATTTCGAAGGCAAGCTGGAAAAGCATCGTGGCAATCTGATGCGCGCGGCGGTGGAAATGGCCAAAGACTGGCGCACCGACAGGGCCTTGCGCAAACTGGAGGCCTTGCTGATCATTGCCGATTCCAAAACCCTGTTGACGATCTCAGGCAACGGCGACGTGATAGAGCCGGAAGGCGATTTCATGGCCATAGGCTCGGGCGGTGCCTTTGCGCAAAGTGCTGCTCGAGCCCTGTTGGATAATACTGATTTGAGTGCCCGCGATATCGTCGAAAAATCGTTGAACATTGCCGCCGATATTTGCATTTACACCAATCATAATCTGCGCATCGAAGAATTGGATATGGAGCCGTCAGCGGCGACTAACATTTAAGGGCCGGAGAAAGTACACATCATGAGTCAAATGACCCCAAGAGAAATCGTCAGCGAGCTGGACAAACACATCATAGGTCAAGCCGAAGCCAAGCGTTCGGTAGCCATTGCCTTGCGCAACCGTTGGCGCCGTAGCCAGGTTGCGCCCGAACTGCGCGAGGAAATCACCCCGAAAAATATTTTGATGATAGGGCCTACCGGCGTCGGCAAGACCGAAATCGCCCGCCGCTTGGCGCGCTTGGCCAACGCGCCTTTCATCAAGATAGAAGCCACCAAATTTACCGAAGTCGGTTACGTCGGGCGGGATGTGGAGTCCATCATCCGCGATTTGGTCGATACCGCGGTCAAAATGACCCGAATGTCGGCTATGGATAAAGTGCAAAACCGTGCGGCCGATGCTGCAGAGGACAGGGTTTTGGATATTCTGTTGCCGCGCGCCGAAGGCGGCATGTTGTCGGAAACCGAAGCCTCCACTCGCCAGAAAATGCGCAAAAAGTTGCGCGAAGGCGATTTGAACGACAAGGAAATCCAAATCGATGTTGTCTCGCCGTCGGTCGGCGTCGAAATTATGGCGCCGCCGGGTATGGAAGAAATGACCAGCCAGTTACAGGGCATGTTTCAAAATCTCAGCAGCGGCCGCACCAAACATCGCAAGCTCAAGATCAAGGACGCCATGAAGTTGCTACAGGAAGAAGAAGCGGCGAAACTGGTCAATGAGGAAGAGATCAAACAGACTGCCTTGGAAGCCGTCGAACAGCACGGAATCGTGTTTTTGGACGAAATCGACAAAATTTGCAAACGGCAGGAAGTCGGCGGTGGCGAGGTTTCCAGGGAAGGCGTGCAGCGCGATTTGTTGCCCCTGGTCGAAGGCAGTACCGTGACCACCAAATACGGCATGATCAAGACCGACCACATCTTGTTCATCGCCTCCGGTGCGTTTCATCTGACCAAGCCGTCCGATCTGATTCCGGAATTGCAAGGCCGTTTCCCGATACGGGTTGAACTAAGCGCGTTGAGCGCCGATGACTTCGTGCGTATCCTGACCGAGCCGGATGCTTCGTTGACCGAACAATATCAAGCCTTGCTGGCGACCGAAGGCGTCGAGGTGGCGTTCACCGATGACGGCATCAAACGTATTGCCGAACTGGGATGGCAGGTCAACGAAAGCGTCGAAAACATCGGCGCCAGACGCTTGCATACGATTTTGGAAAAGCTGTTGGAAGAGATTTCCTTCAGCGCGCCGGATATGGCCGAAAAAAACGTCAGTATCGATGCTGCTTATGTCGACGCGCATCTGGGCGAGCTGGCGGCGGATGAAGACCTCAGTCGTTATATCTTGTAAATATGCGTCTTAAGATCAGCCCTTGCGGCCATCAGCCGACCGACATCAAGCTGCACCAGGTTTCAGCGATATTGGAAGTGCAATTCGACGACGGCAGTATTTTCGAAATGCCGGCGGAATATCTCAGGGTTTATACCCAATCGGCCGAAGCGGTCGGTCATGGGCCAGGCCAGGAAACGTTGCAGATAGCTAAGGAAGACGTGGCTATCACCGACATTCGCCCTGTCGGTAATTACGCCATCGCGTTGACCTTTAGCGACGGCCATGACAGCGGCATTTATTCCTGGGATTTGCTGTATAAGCTGGGCTCGGAATTTCCGCTATTGTGGGCGCAATATCTGGATGCTCTGAAAGCCGCCGGCATAGTTCGCAAATCGCCCTTACATAATTGAATTTCATCATGAGCAACGACAACACTACCCATTTCGGTTTCAAACAAGTTCCCAAAAACGAAAAAGTCGCGCTGGTGCGGGGCGTTTTCGATTCGGTCGCCAGTCAATACGATCTGATGAACGATTTGATGTCCTTAGGCATTCATCGCATATGGAAGCGCGTGGCGGTGCAATTGGCCAACGTGCGCGAGGGCGATCAAGTGCTGGACTTGGCGGGAGGCACCGGCGATTTGACCGCTTTGTATGAAAAGCGGGTCGGCAAGAGCGGACAAGTGGTGTTGGCCGACATCAACGCCGCCATGCTTCGCACTGGCCGCGACCGCTTGATCAATCGCGGTCTGGCCGGCAACATTCGATATGCCCAAGTCAATGCCGAATGTCTGCCTTTCGCCGATAACACCTTCGATTGCGTGACGATAGGTTTTGGTTTACGCAATGTCACCGATAAGGATGCGGCCCTGCGCTCGATGTATCGGGTATTGAAGCCGGGCGGGCGCGTGATCGTATTGGAGTTTTCGCATCCCGTCGACCCGATCACCGAAAAAGTCTACGATTTTTACTCGTTCAACCTGCTGCCGAAAATCGGCGCCGTCGTCGCGAAGGACGAAGACAGCTACCGCTATCTGGCCGAATCCATACGCATGCATCCCAAGCAGGATGCGTTGAAGCGCATGATGGAAGAGGCCGGCCTGGAGCGTTGCGAATATTTCAACATGACGCAAGGCATAGTCGCGGTGCATAGAGGTTATAAGTTTTAACTCCGCGCCGGTTTTACCAAGCTCTGGAGAGACATCATGGCATTGAAACAGGCCCACGACTTCATTAGCGAGGCAGAATATTTGCAAGGAGAAATTCTCGCGGAGATTCGCCATGAGTATATCGATGGTGAAGTTTTTGCGATGGCGGGTACCAGTCGAAACCATAATATCCTGACTGGAAATGTTGCAAGGATGTTGGGGGATGTTACGTCTGACGGCCCCTGCATGACCTTTTCGTCGGAAATCAAAGTCAAAACCGAGGGTTGTTTCTTTTATCCCGACGTCATGGTGGTCTGCGACGATGACGATGGCGATGATTATTACACCGAGAAGCCGAAACTGATTGTCGAGGTGCTGTCCAAAACCACGCGCAAGATGGACAAGACTACCAAACTCATGGCGTACAAAACCTTGCCGTCTTTGCAGGAATATGTGCTGATCGAGCAGGACCACGTCGAAATCGAGGTATTCAGGCGTTCGCAAAACTGGTTCGCCGAGCATTATTTCTTGGGCGACGAGCTTTATCTGCAATCAGTCGGTTTGACGGTCGGCGTCGCCGACATTTATCGGCGCGTGGACAACGAAGACATGCGCGATTATCTACAACAACAGCAAGAACAGACCTCCTGATGCCCAACGATTTTCTGCAAATCAAGCCTTTGTTGATTGCTGCCCTGGAAACCGGATTGAATGCCTATCTAACGCTGGATGACCGCGTCGAAGAATATCTGGCGCCTATGGCCGGCAAGGTGCTGGCCGTGCATGTCACGCCTTTCAATGAAACGCTTTATCTGTGCCCCGGCCACGATCGCATGCAACTGCTGGAACATTATGAAGGCGAAGCCGATGCCACTTTGAGTGGTTCGCTATTCGCTTTGGGTTTTATGGGGCTGAGTGCCACGCCAATGCACGCGCTGTTCGAGGGCGAAGTCAAAATGGAAGGCGATACCCAGTTGGCGCATAAGCTGCAGCGCTTGTTCGAAAAGCTGGATATCGATTTCGAAGCCAAGCTGGCGCGTTACACCGGCGACGGCTTTGCCCGGCGGCTTAGCGGTTTTTTGCGCGGCGGACGGGACTGGAGTCGACACGCCGCGAGCAATTTTCGCCTGAATCTGGAAGAATTCCTGCAGGAAGAAACGCGCGAATTACCCGCCAAAGCCGAAGCCGAGCTGCTTTTTCAACAAATCGATGTTTGTCGTTCCGACGTAGACCGCCTGAATGCGCGCGTCGAACGCTTGCTGACCCGTCTGAACCCATCTTCCGATGCTCTCTGATCCCTCGAGGAACTTGCCGTGATTCGCCCCAAAATTCTGATGCGCCTGATTCATATCAATTGGGTGATGATGTCTCACGGTCTGGATGAAATCGTTTTAAAAACCCATCTGTTTCGCCATATACGTTATTTGGTGTTCTTGTCGCCGACCTATTGGCTTAGCAAAGCCAGGGAGCCGCGCGGCGTGCGGATCAGACGCACCTTGGAAGATCTGGGGCCGATTTATGTCAAGTTCGGGCAGACGCTATCCACCCGTAAGGACTTGCTGCCGGATGACATTGCGGAGGAATTGGTCAAGCTGCAGGATAGGGTGCCGCCGTTTTCGGCCGAAATGGCTCGTGCGATTATCGAGGAACAATTGGGACAAACGGTCGAAGACGCGTTCGATGAATTCGATCCCAAGCCTCTGGCTTCGGCTTCCGTGGCCCAGGTGCATACTGCCAGATTGAAGAGCGGAGAAAAAGTCATCGTCAAAGTCTTGCGTCCCGATATCGAGGGCAAGATCCAATCGGATGTCGGCTTATTGTACGAATTGGCGCGATTGGCGGAACGATTTTGGAGCGATGCGCGCCGCTTGAGGGCTATGGAAGTCGTCGCAGAGTTCGAAAAAACCATCCTGGACGAGCTAGATTTATTGCGCGAAGCGGCCAATGCCAGCGCGATTCGGAATAACTTTAAAGGCTCCGAATCGTTATATATCCCGGAAATTCATTGGCCCTTGAGTCGGCGTAAAGTGATGGTTATGGAGCGCATACACGGCGTGCCGATAGGGGATATTGCGGCGTTGCGCGCAGGTGGTGCGGATTTCAAAAAACTGGCCGAGCGCGGCGTGGAAATCTTCTTTACCCAGGTTTTTCGCGATAATTTCTTCCATGCGGATATGCATCCCGGCAATATTTTCGTCGATTTGCCGGACAAATATCTGGCGGTCGATTTCGGCATAGTCGGCAGCTTGTCCGATTCGGATCAACGCTACTTGGCCGAAAACTTTCTGGCCTTTTTCAACCACGATTACCGCAAGGTGGCCAGGATGCACATTCAATCCGGTTGGGTGCCTGCGACCACGCGCGTCGAAGAATTCGAAGCCGCCATTCGCAGCGTTTGCGAACCCATCTTCGAAAAGCCGTTGAAGGACATTTCGTTCGGCCTGTTGTTGTTGCGCTTGTTTCAAACCGCGCGCCGCTTCGACATGGTCGTGCAGCCGCAGCTAGTGTTGTTGCAGAAGACCTTATTGAATATCGAAGGCTTGGGGCGCCAACTCTATCCGGAACTGGACTTGTGGCAAACAGCCAAGCCGTTTTTGGAAAATTGGTTCAAGCAGCGCATGGGGCCGGCGGCCAAGGTCAAGGAATTATTCGGCAAATTTCCGGAGATCACCGAACAATTACCGGAGATTCCGAATTTGATTTTCCAGGCCTTGCAAAGCAACGCCCACATGCAGCAGCAGATACAGCAACATAACAGGGAAATGCTGCAGTTGCGCAGACAGCTGAGGCGAAATAACCGAAGGACGCTATGGGCGATTTTAAGTGGGGCGGCGATGATAACCGCGGCAGTCTTGCTGCAATCGCCTTTGCTCGGCGGCTAAAAACAATAACTATGTTTAGGACGAACTGACGAGGTATCTCGTCAGTTCGATTTGATTTTCTTCAGTTTAACGAAGTCCCGCGTCGACGAGACAGACCGCCCAAGCCCAATAAGGCCGAGCCGAATAACCATACAGCCCCGGGCACGGGCACGGCGGTGATATTCACCTGCCAGCCGATGTCTTTCAATGCAGCCAGATCGAGGGAAGTTGGGATCTTGCGCACGCCGCCGGCGATGGTCGGATCGAACGCCGTCTCGCGTCCGTCGCTCATCGTGCCGTTGGCCCAATGTGCCGAGTCGCTAGTCACAGGCACTGAGTTGCCATAAACAGTGGCGGATTCTGGGCCGGTAAATGCCGTTCCGACCACGTAATTGTTCCAGGAGTCGGCGATGCCGAATCCCAGCAGATGGCCGATTTCATGCAGGGCGACCGAGAAAAAATCGAAACCGGAAAACGTTTCGTCGGTGCTGGTGTCGCTGTCGAAATACCAATTACTGTTGCTGTCGAAGCTGATCGAGCCGCCCCAGGGGGCGAAATCATGCGCGGTAGTGCCTGTGACTGCGCTTTGAGTGCCGTGACCTTGTCCGCGCGAAAGGGCTGCGTCGAAAAAGCTTTGAGTTCCGCTCATGCTATAGCCGCCCGGCCCGCCCATGCCCAGCGTGGATGTGCCCAGATCGCGGCCACCGACGAAAATGGTCAATGTATTTGCCGCTACGTCAAAGTCGTTTAAGGTGGTTAACGCGTCGTTAGCCGGGTTGAAAAATTTTGCGTTGAAGTGATTGAATCCCGATGAGTCGATGGCAAGAAGGTTATCGCTGATACGGCTGCCGTAATAATTGGCCGCGGCTTCGAAAGCATCTTTACGCGTTTGGGTCGAAAAAAAATTATTGGTGTCGTAGCTGTAATCGATGTTGAAGTTGAGCGCATAAGCGGACGGAGAACCCAATCCGATTAACATCGCCGTAAAGCAGAGTTTGAGTTTTGTCATAAATTACATCCTTTTATGGATTGAAACTTCGAATGGGAGCGGGCAGAACCGAATGGAACAAGATTGCTGCGCGAATTCTAGCATGGAAAATGAGCGGTGATAAATGGCGTCGATTTCTGGCGTCGTAAAGCCGAAGCCGCTTGAGCGAAGCGGGGCAATGCAGTATAGTTGACCGCCATGAACGTACAGCCGCGCATTCGAACTCTGGTTTTCGTCGACGTGCCATTTCCCGGCAGGTTTTTGCTCGCCTTGTCTCTAAGACTGCTGCCCTGAGGGGCAAGCATTCTATCCTCACATAAAATAACCCTTTTTTTGTTCTTCGGCGCTAACGCCGAATGTTTCATGGCGGAGTTCTCATGAAAGACAAATTGATAATATTTGATACAACCTTGCGTGACGGCGAGCAAAGTCCGGGAGCATCAATGACGCGGGATGAAAAAGTCCGTATCGCCAAGGCTTTGGAGCGCATGCGGGTCGATGTGATAGAGGCCGGTTTTCCGGCCGCCAGCCAAGGCGATTTCGAAGCCGTGCAAGCCGTGGCCGATGCGATCAAGGACAGCACAGTGTGCGGTTTGGCCCGGGCGCTGGACAAGGACATAGACCGTGCGGGCGAGGCCTTGAAAGGTGCGCAAAGCTCGCGCATCCATACTTTTATCGCCACGTCGCCGATACACATGCAGAAGAAGTTGAACATGACGCCGGACCAGGTGATAGATTACGCCGTAAGGGCGGTCAAGCGCGCTCGGCAATATACCGATAACGTCGAGTTTTCGCCCGAAGACGCCGGACGGTCGGAGGAGGATTTCTTGTGCCGCATCCTGGAGGCCGTTATTGATGCCGGTGCGCGGACCTTGAATATCCCGGATACGGTCGGTTACAGCATGCCGCAGCAATTCGGTGCGACGATCGCAAACCTGATTCAGCGCATTCCGAATTCGGACAAGGCCATTTTTTCGGTGCATTGTCATAACGATTTGGGGCTTGCGGTGGCCAATTCCTTGTCGGCCGTCATGAACGGTGCCCGTCAGGTCGAATGCACGATCAACGGCTTGGGTGAACGCGCCGGCAACGCTTCGTTGGAAGAGGTGGTCATGGCCGTGCGCACGCGCCAGGATTTCTTCCCTTGCGACAGCGGATTGGATACGCGCGAGATCGTGACATGCTCTAAGTTGGTCTCTTCGATCACGGGTTTCCCGGTGCAACCCAACAAAGCCATCGTCGGTGCCAATGCCTTCGCGCACGAATCGGGCATACACCAGGACGGCGTGTTGAAAAACCGCGAAACCTACGAAATCATGTTGGCCGAGGATGTGGGTTGGACGACCAACCGCATGGTGCTTGGCAAGCATTCAGGTCGTAATGCGTTCAAGACCCGCATGGCGGAATTAGGCGTGGAATTTGCCGGCGAGGCGGAATTGAATGATGCCTTTTATCGCTTCAAACAATTGGCCGACAAAAAGCACGAGATTTTCGACGAAGACCTGCAGGCTTTGATTTCCGAGCAAAGTTTCGAGGCCGAGGACGAGCATATCAAGCTGGTCTCGCTGAAAGTCTGTTCCGAAACCGGCGAAGTGCCTAATGCGACGGTCACGATCTGGATCGACGGCAAGGAGTTGACCGGCAGCGCTCATGGCGGTGGTTCGGTCGATGCGAGCTTGAAGGCCATCGAAAGTCTGGTCCAAACCGGCGCAACCCTGGCCTTATATTCGGTCAATAATATTACCACCGGCACCGATGCCCAAGGCGAGGTGACCGTGCGTCTGGAGAAGGCCGGTCGTATCGTCAACGGATCAGGCGCCGATACCGATATCGTCATTGCATCCGCCAAAGCCTATATCAACGCGGTCAACAAATTGCAGAGTCCGGACAAAAGACAGCATCCGCAAAAAGGTGAGGTTTGACGCAGGGCAGATGGATAACGCCGCCCGCTTGCAATATCTCGGTGCGATGGGCATAGATGTCTGGGTTTCCAGGCATCGGTCTATCGCCAAACCGTTGCCGGCATACGATGAGGATGTATCGAAAAATGCAGGATGGGTGGAGCAGAGCAAACCTCATGGCGACAGCTTGGGTGGAGAACAGTCGTTCAGCGATGTCCTCGTGCCCGCTCCCGCAAAGAGCAGCGAGCAAGTCTGGATTGATCTGAAAAACGAAGTCGCCGCCTGCCATGCCTGCAATTTATGCGAATCCCGTACCCAAACCGTTTTCGGCGTGGGCAATCATCACGCCCGCTGGCTGCTGATTGGGGAAGCGCCGGGGCAAAACGAGGATTTGCAAGGCGAGCCCTTCGTCGGCAAGGCCGGTCAGTTGCTGACTGAAATGTTGCGGGCTATTGGATTGAAAAGG
>JAQTYP010000102.1 GCA_028688235.1 Methylomonas sp. | reverse complement strand
GTGGTTTAGCATAGTTGGATTCGCGCTCTTTTACACCGTGCTGCTGATCATCGTGATGTACCTGATGATCAACTACGTCCGTTTGGGACCGAGCAGCCTGCATACCGGCCGCTATTACCACGAACAACAATCCGCGGCGTATTAGTCACTAGACTATCGTAAATAGGAGAACGTCATGAATTTCATACCCCGAACCGTTTTGGCCTTATGGATTGCTGCCGCGGCGAGCGCGGTTTACGCGCAAGCCCCCGCCAATGAGCAACGCCTGGACGAGGTCGCGGAACGCGGCAGCCACGTGATGCCCTTCCATCTGGAAAAAACCCAGCACATTTTCGACAAAACCCCATACGGAGGCATACAACAAGTTGTCGCCAAACAGGCGGGCGACGGCGAGCAGATTAATCTGATACGCCAACACCTAGCCGATATCAGCGCACGCTTCCAGCAGGGCGACTTTTCCAGGCAGCGTCGCATTCATGGCGACGACATGCCCGGCCTTGCCGATTTGACCAAATCGTATCGACGCATCAGATTCGCGTATAAAGACCTGCCTAACGGGGCCGAAATCGAATATTCGGCGGAAGACAGCGCTTTAGTCGATGCCATCCATCGTTATTTCAATGCGCAACTCAGCGACCACGCGCGGCATGCCATCGGCGGTGAGGCCTGCGAGCCGCAAGAACACAAGCACCATCACAAACATCAACGGCATATGCCGCAAGCCGCAGACAGCAAGGAGTAAACCATGTTCGATTATGAAACTATTCGCCTGATCTGGTGGCTATTCATCGGTATCGTCGGCATTGCCTTTGCAATCACCGAAGGTTTCGACTTCGGCACCAGCACCTTGCTGCCCTTTGTCGGCAAAACCGACATCGAACGCAGGGTCATCATCAATACCGTAGGTGCCACCTGGGAAGGCAATCAGGTCTGGTTGATTTTACTGGGCGGCGCGATATTCGCAATCTGGCCGGCGGTCTATGCGACACTATTTTCCGGCTTGTATGTGGCAATGCTGCTGGTTTTGTTTGCCTTGTTCTTCAGGCCGGCCGGCTTCGATTATCGCAGCAAATTGGACGAACCGACCTGGCGTTCGGTTTGGGACTGGTGCCTGTTTCTGGGCGGCACCTTGCCTCCGGTATTGCTCGGCGTGCTGGTCGGCAATCTGATCCTGGGTTTACCGTTCCATCTGGATCAAGACTTGCGGCCAATTTACGACGGCTCTTTCTGGGCTTTGCTGAGTCCGTTTGCCTTGCTTTGCGGCGTAACCGGTTTATTGCTGACGACTTTTCACGGCGCGCTGTTTCTGAAATGGCGTACCGAAGGTGTGATACGCGACAGAGCCACGCTGGCCGTGGAAATTTTAGGTCCGATGTTGCTCGCCGGCCTGGCGGCCGCGACGCTGTGGGTGTTCGTCGGCATGGAGCGCCCGGAAATCATTCAAATGCCCGCCACCGATGCGCCATCGAACCCCTTGCGTAAATCCGTGATTGCGGACGGCACCGGCTGGCTACAGCACTTCATGAATCATCCCTGGATGCTGCTGGCGCCGATCGTGGGTTTTGCCGGCATCGCGCTGGGCTGGTTGCTCGGTAAGGGCCGCGCCATCGCCAGCGCATTCCTGGCCAGCAGCTTGGGCATAGGCGGTATCGCTTTGACGCTGGGTTTCGGCTTGTTTCCGTTCTTGCTGATTTCATCGACCGCTCCCAATTCCAGTCTGACCTTATGGGACGCCAGCGCCAGCCATACGACGATGCTGTTGGCGTTCTGGATTACGGTGATATTTTTGCCTATCGTATTGCTGTATACCCGTCTCGTATATCGGGTCATCTGGGGCAGCGTCACCGAAGCTGCGATATTGAAAGACAGTCACACATTATATTGAGGAGAAAACCATGTGGTATTTTGCTTGGATTTTAGGCGTCGGCTTCGCCGCCGCATTCGGCATCATCAATGCGATGTGGCTGGAGTCGGTTTGCGACATCGACACCCACGGCGTCGATCAAACTTGCGATCAACTACGCAAACCCGACGCTTGATAATTTCGCCATTAGCCTGGTTCGCCGTAACGGCAACCAGGCTAATCCGTAAGGCGCAGCCCGTCACATTTGATAGGCCAAGACCACCGCCGTGAGGTTATCCTGATTGGGCTGAGCCCTGAGCAACACCGTATCACAGAGTCTTTGCGCCGCCGACTTCGGCTCCAGCCGCAAACACGCCAGCATATCTACCGCGGATAAAACGCCGTATACGCCGTCGGTGCACAGCAATAATTTATCGCCGTCGCATAAGGGCATCGCTTGCCAGTTGCGCTCTACCGCAGGTAAAGATTCCAAGCCGAGATAACCTTCCAACGCGTAACGCTGGGGATGTTTATCGGCATAGCTTTGATTGATGATTCCCGCGCTGACCAAAATCTGTAACTGTCTGGCAAAGATTTGGTCCGGATTCAATTGCGTCAATCCCCCGCCCCGGCACAAATATAAATGACTGTCACCGACCGAGCGCCAGTGAAATTTCTCGCGATAGATCAGCGCCGCCAGTAGGGTTGTCCCCATGCGTCCAGGACAGTTCAACAAATAGCGCGCGGTATTGCAGACCGCGTTATTAGCCTCGATCATCGCTTGATCCAGTGCATCGTCGACCGATTGCTCGACAGACTTCGTCGTATAATCCGCCATGAAACGGGTTGTGGCGATACCGGCCGCTTCGGCGCCATATTGCAATCCGCCTATGCCATCGGCGACCAAGGCCAAATAACCCCCATGCGAAACAAATTCGGCATCTGAAAAATCGGATAAGGCGAAGACATCCTGTTGCTCTGAGCGCAAGCCCAAGTGGCTGGCATAGCCTTGCCTAACACGAACAAGTTCTGATTTTAAAATATGCGGCACCTTTCTAACCATCCGACAAAGGTGTAAGGGCACAGGCGGTCACCGTTTACACCCTAAGTATTAGAACTAATCGCGGTGGATAAGCCACCAAACAGGTAACCCTTGCCTAAGCGACTCGTTTATCCTGGAAAAAATCGTTTCGTCGACGAAGTACACGAAAATCACGATAGTTTTCAAATAGCCGCCGACATCGAATCACACCCCAAAAGGCGACAGAAAAAACATGACAACCAATTGATTTATTAAGTTTTTCTCTGACTCACTTTTTAATCATCGCTGTCAACGCTCGCCGGTCAGGTCATCAGCCATGTCGATGATGATCTGAATTTCGGTTTGAAGCTCATCGAGAACATTAAACCCCATCGCCGGCGCCAATCCCAACGTAGCCCAGACTTCGTCGGGACAGGTTTGGTTAACCGCATCGCCTATGCCTATCTGGCCCAACAAATAATCGTTGACATAGGTCAGAACGTTCAGTCGGTAATGTTCCCCCCGGTAAAACGGATTATGGTGGTGATAAACGATATCGCTAATCACCTTAGGCATGGCCCAAGCCTCCATCAGCCAGGTTCCTATTTGTGCATGATTGACCCCGAAGGTAAACGTTTCCATGTTGTAAAGGGATAGACTTGGGTTGACCTTGAGCAGTTGGTCCAAATAGCCGAACTCCGACGGAAATTGATGACCGAACAGCGGAAAACCTATGTTGTGCAATAAAGCCACCAGAAAAATTTCTTCGGGTCTCATATCGACTTCGGCGGGCAATATCTTGGCCAGCCGCAGCATGAGCCGGGTACTGGCCAAAGCGTGTATCCAGAACATGCGCGTACCCATGATCCCGTCTTTTGGAGCTCTTAACGGCGCCATTACCGCGAGCCCCAGAGCCATGTCTAGTACGAAATTGAACCCCAACACCCGAATAATGGCGTTGCGTACCGTCGTAATCTGCCCCCGATAACCGTATAACGCGGAACTGGCCCAGCGAATGATTTGCGCGGCCAGAATCGGATCGAGTTCGATGATTTGGACCAACTCGTCGACATCGGACTCGGGATCTGAGATTAATTCGATAATGCGCGCCGCCGTTCCCGGAAGCGGCGGAAGCGCCCGAATACCCGATATCGCTTCGCGCATATCCACGGGCGGCGTGAAACCGCTTTTCGAATCGATGGCGCCGAGCGCCCAGTTTAGTAAGGTAGACTGCATGTGATTGCCTAATTCAAATTCAGCCGGTTTAATTTGCGATACAACGTCCTTTCGCTAATATTCATTTCGGCAGCTATTAATTTACGATTGCCCTGGTATTTTTTGATCAAACTCATGATGAAATTGGCTTCATACTGTTCAACGGCAGACAAAGACGCCGATGCCTGCGGCAGGGGCGGGACCGGGGAAAAATTCGTAATGGGCTGCATGTCTTCCTCTATCCTGCGCATGAAGTGAATATCGTTTTCTTGTATCGTATCGCCCCCGCACAAACTAACGGCCAATTGCAAACAATTTTTCAGTTCACGAATATTCCCCGGCCAAGTATGTTGTATCAGCTTTATCAGTCCTTCCCTGCTCATCGCCACATGGCGTCCTCGAATGAGGCCAAATTGCTGCAAGAAATGGTCAACCAAAAGCGGAATATCTTGCTTACGTTCCCGCAACGGCGGAATTTGGATAGGAAAGACCGACAAGCGATAGAACAAATCTTCTCTAAATCGACCTTGCCTGACCATCTCGGCTAGGCTTCTGTGGGTCGCGCAAACGACCCGAACCGATGCCTTAAGGGTCGAAGTCCCCCCCACCCGTCTAAACTGTCCACTTTCAATGGCGCGCAACAATTTTGCTTGCTGAGAAAGCGGCAATTCACCGATTTCATCAAGAAACAATGTGCCATGATCTGCCAGCTCGAATAAACCCTTCTTACTCGAAGCAGCTCCTGTAAATGCCCCTTTTTCATGTCCAAATAACTCGCTCTCGAATAAATCCTCGCCAAACACCGTGCAATCGGCGATAACGAATTCGCCGCGTGCTTGTGGCGAATGCCGATGCACAAATTCAGCAGCAAGTTCCTTGCCAGTTCCTGTTTCACCTAATAACAATACCGGAGCGGAAGTCGACGCTGCCTGCTGCAATTGGGCTTTCAGGCGCATGAAGATTTCGCAGCCCCCGACCAAGCCCGTTTGCTGGACATTTTCGCCGGATTTTTGCAACAGGCTTTGCAATTCGCCCAAATACAGCCTGCCATCGGCATCCAATAAAGGATATCCGCGCACGTTGAGCAGCTTTTTTGTGTCGTTCCCGGCTTCTACCTCGAAAATACCGGCATAGGGCTCCAATGTTTGAAACAGATGTTTGTGCCGACAAGCCCCTTGCTGGTCGCAACAAGGTTTACCTACACGATGCACACGGTCGATGCCGAAAGTCGCTTCCCAGGCACGATTTACCGCCACCACCTGTAAATCGGCGCTAATCACCACAAACGGCTGTTCATGGGTTTCCAGAAACGATTCCAACTTAAAGACACTCTGCGACATAAGCCTTAATTACTAGTTGATTACTCAGCGTATAACCCTACCCGGCCGACAGCCATTTACGCCAGCCATGTCAGCTTTGCATGACACTTATGACAGCCTTCCATCGCACATTTTAACGATAAAGCAAAATTTGCGATGATTTTCGTGAATGCAGGTCATTCCATGTTAGAGAGATATTACAAAATCACCCTGTTCGAATATGCAAATGTGGCTTTAGGGCCATGGCTTAAATACGCCGCAGCACACGCATAGGCGATTGCGTCACTACGGCCCTGACGCCCCAGAACCCCGCCAAACCGACCGCTACGCCACCGATGAGCGGCAGCATGACGCAGACCCAAACGGATATTTGAAAGGGGATATGCATGACCCAGCGATACAATACAAATAAGACGGCCTGCGAGATGACCACCGCCAACATTCCCGATGAAACGCCCAGCAAGCAAAATTCAATCAAATGCGTTTTCCTGAGCCACGCCCGCCGGGCACCCAGGGTACGCATCAAAGCCCCTTCATGTATGCGCTGATCCAGCGAAGCGTAAACTGCGGCAAACAACACCATGAAGCCGGCCAGCAGCGCGGAATACAACAACAGGTCGACGGCCCGCGTCAGCTGTTCGAGTATGGTCTTGAACTGGCGTAATATCTGATCGACTTCCAGCACCGTAATAGCCGGATAGCTTTTTATCAGCCGATTCAACAGATTTTTTTGCGCGTCGGCCAAATGGAAACTGGTCATATAGGTGGCGGGAAACCCCTCCAAGCTACCTTCGGAAAATATCATGTAAAAATTGGGTTTCATGCTATCCCATTCCAGGCTGCGAATATTCGCCACCTTTACAACGACCAGGGCGCTGCCTATCGTAAACGACAAGCGATCGCCTACCGCGATACCCAAACTTTCCGCCAGTTTTTGCTCGACCGACACCCAACCCGCTTGATCTCCGTGCCAGGAATCTCCATCCGTAACGACATTGTCTTCCGGCAATTCCCGTGCCCAAGTCAGACTCAAATCGCGTTGCGTGGCGCCCTCTCCCCTGCTGTCCTTGCTGACCCGCCGTTGCACGGCCTCATCGTTGATAGCCACCAGGCGTCCGCGAACGATGGGATAAAAACGGCTACTATTTACACCGTTCTCCCGCAAATCGCGCTCGAACGCCGCCAAGCTGTCGGGAATCAGGTTTAGCACAAAATGGTTAGGCGCCCGTTCGGGCAATTGTTGCCGCCATTGTTCGATCAAATCGCTACGGACGATGAAACTCAAACCCATCGCCGCCAGCGTGATGCCGAAAGCCAGCATTTGACCGACGCTGGCAGAGCGCTGCCTTATCGCTGCCTGCATCCCGAAGCGCCAAGTCACGGACCATCGCGACAAGCCTGCCGCCGACCATTTCAACAGTTGAGATAACAATAAAGCCAAAAGCAGCAATACCAGCAAACTCGTACCGACGATGCCGGCGGTCATTTGCCAATCGTTGCTATGGCGCCAAACCAATACTGTCATCAGCGAAATCGACAGGCCATAGATCAGCCAGGCCTTTGCCGGCAGAGGTTCGAGCTCGCGGCGTAACACTCTCAACGCCGAAACCCCGCTCAGCCGCAACAAAGGCGGCAAGGCAAAACCAAACAACACGGCCATACCGATCACGAACCCCATAGCCACGGCTAAGAGCCCGGGACCTGCCAACTGAGGCGGCAACAAGGGCTTCAACAGATAAAACAAGCCCATCTGCCCCAACCAGCCCAACAGACAGCCGCCGGTGCTGGCCAAGGCTCCCAGCAATAAAAACTGATAAACGTAGAGCTTGACGATTTCAGTCTGCCGGCAACCTAAACACCGCAACACGGCGGTAGTATTGAAATGGCGTTCGGTATAGCGCCCGGCCGCCATTGCAATGGCGACTCCGGCTATCAAAATCACGACGGTACTGGACAAACCCAGATAGCGCTCGGCTCGTTTCAAAGCCGCCCCCAATTCCGGCCTATCCTCATGAATATCCAGTATGCGTTGGGACGGGTTGAGTTTCGGTTTGATTTCCCGCTTGAAGGCCTTTATGTCGCTTTCGGCGCCGGCAAATTGAAAGAAATAACGCACCTGGCTGCCAGGCTGCATGACGCCAGTGGCCTGCAAGTCGGCCTGATTGATCAGCACTCGCGGTGAAAAACTGTAAAAATCGCCGCGTTTATCGGGTTCGTAGGTCAAGACTCTGTCGATGCGCAAGGCTTTTTCGCCGACCGTCAACGTATCGCCCAGGCTTAGATGCAATGCAGATAACACGCGCTTTTCCACCCATGCCGTTCCCGATTCCGGCCCTTCTAAGGTCTTTTGCTCTTCACCGGCTTCGGCATGCTGGGTTTTCAAAAAACCTCTGAGCGGATAGCCTGGGCCCGTGACTTTGACCGCGGCCACCAGCATCTGCTCGTTTTCGAGCAAGACACTGGTAAACTCCACGGTCTGTGATCCTCTTAATCCCGAATCGGCAGCCCGTTTCAACCAATCCCAAGCCACGGGTGCGGGCCCTGCAATAACCAGATCACCGGCCAGGAATTCGGCCGCCTGTATCGCCATCGTGCGCTGCAACCTGTCGGCAAACAGCGATATCGTCGTCGTGCTGGCCACCGCAATCAGCAAAGCCATAACCAACAGCGTCAACTCGCCGGAACGGCCGTCGCGCATCAACATGCGCCATGCCAATTTAAAGCGATTCATGCCAGGCCTCCCGCCGCTATGCGGATCACGCGCCCACAGCGCGCCGCCAGCGACGCGTCGTGGGTAACCAAGACCAGCGTCGTGCGTTTTTCCTGATTCAATTCGAATAGCAAGTCGATAATCCGCGCACCGGTCTTGCTATCCAGGTTACCGGTAGGCTCGTCGGCAAACAAGATTGCGGGATGGGTCACGAATGCCCTCGCCAAGGCCACCCGCTGCTGCTCTCCGCCGGACAATTGCTTGGGCGTATGCCGCAAGCGCTTATCCAGCCCAACCCTATTGAGCAAAGCGCGGGCGGCATCCTCGGCAGATGGATCGCCGCTCAACTCCAAGGGCAGCATGACGTTTTCCAATGCCGTCAACCCCGGCAACAACTGAAACGTTTGAAACACAAACCCCACCAGCGCATTCCGCAATAGCGCCCTGCCGTCCTCGTCCATCTTGGTGATGTCCCGCCCGTCGATATGCACGGAACCCGTGCTGGGCGTATCCAATCCAGCCAGCAAACTCAACAATGTGGTCTTACCGGAACCGGATTCGCCGACTATGGCCATGCTTTCCGCGCGTTCGATGATTAAGTCCACCGATGACAGGATATGCAACTCCCCTTCGGAGGTTGGCACCGATTTACCCAAATTTTGCGCGATGATGATAGGCTTGGAATCTGTTTTGTCGGATGGAATTTGCATTATGTATCGTCTTGTTTTAATCGTTATATTAGGACTGCTGCCGCTGACCGCGGCGGCGAAATCGATAGTCGTATTGGGTGACAGCATCAGTGCCGGTTACGGCATCGATGCGGGCGCCGGTTGGGTCAGTCTGTTGCAACAAAGGTTCAATCAACGGCATGACGGCCATGTTATCAGCAATGAAAGCATCAGCGGCGATACTTCCGCCGGAGGCTTGGCGCGCATCGATCAGGTACTGGCAAAGCATAAACCCGAGCTGGTGCTGGTGGAGCTCGGCGCCAACGACGGCTTGCGCGGCCTGTCGCCGCAACAAATGAGAAGCAACCTAAGCGAAATCATCGGCCGTTGCAGGCAATCCGGCGCCAAAGTGCTGATGCTGGGCATGAAGATACCGCCCAATTACGGCAAACGCTTCGTCGATATGTTCTACAACGTCTACCGGGAATTGTCGACCGAACTGAATGTTCCGCTGGTGCCCTTCATCCTGGAAGACATTGCATTAAACCCGGATTTGATGCAACCCGACGGCCTGCACCCCAACGCATCGGCCCAACCCCTCATCGCGGAAAAAATTTGGCCTTATATAGAGGTGCTGCTCTAATTCTACTTTGTCAGATTCATTCCAGCGCCGCCCTAGGAGCCTGTCCGAGAATACCCTGGCAGGCAAGCTTCCAAGCAACCACTACCTAGCGACAGGGTGCTGGCACGCACGCAGACAACAACAATAACAATACCATAAAAAACAATGCTCTATGTTAT
>JAQTYP010000101.1 GCA_028688235.1 Methylomonas sp. | reverse complement strand
CAGGGCCCAAGACTTAAGACCGAGGCTGGTTTTGCCACCTTCTATACCAGAGACAAGCCAGCAGCGCCAAAACGACAATCACGACTATCGCCAGCATCATGCTGGGCTCGGCATTGACGCCAGGGTTTGCATCCTTGAATTTGAATTTGACCAACACACCCAGACTCGGATCATTGATGTCTATGGAAATGGATTTGGCCGCCAGATTCGGCAACTGAATTTCCGAGCCATCGAAGGGTTTGATGTTTCGGGTATCTTTGCCGATCTGGCTGGTAACCAGCGTGGACGCAGTCAATTTGGACATGCTCAACTGGCTGGCCAATTCGGTTTCGATTTCCCGGGTGGTTTTACCGTCGGTTTTAATTCGAACGGGCGCAAGGTCGCCTATTCGGATTTCGATGTCGCCTTGCGCTGCAGTTTTGGGTTTTTCCCCGGAAAATTTATCCAAATATTCCACGTCGGCTGCCAGTACGACATCGAAAGCCACTTGCACGCCATCGGCATTGAAGTTTTTGCCGTCCAGGTCGAAAGCTAAGTTTTGGTTGGTGTAATCCCTAAACACCAGTGTGGTCAAGGCGTAACCCGCCTTATTGCTCAGCACGAATTCTGCTTGCTCGGGTGCTTGATCGATGACAAGCCCGCGCCAATTAGGGTCCAGGCGTATCATGCTTTCTTTCATAGCCGCGGCCAACTTTTTGGCGATCCGGGCCGCGGAAACCGTTTCGTCCAGTTTATTCGCATCCAGGAAACTCATGCCGGTAGAGTGATAGCTTTTTCCACCGCCCTGGCGCCACTCGGCGGTGTATGAAAATAAAGATTCACCTGCCTTCTTGGGCAGACTGGTATGAATGCGCAGTTTGTTCTCGCCAGCCGGCGTGGGATCGGCGTAAGCCGGTTGGAAGAAAAGAGCACTGGCCAGCAAGGCTAGCGCGCTGGGAAGGCGAGTAATGAGCTTCATATCGGTTCCGGCTGTCAAAACCGGCAAATTAGCCTAAAAACCGCAGTTAGTCCACGAAAAACGCGAAATAAGTCAGTTTCGTCACTGATTTTTCCGTTCACCGTTTGGTTAGAGCTTATGTGCGAATAAATCCGCATCTACTCCGAAGATCGGGCGATTGCTTTGACGGCACCCCCAAGGCTTACAAGATAAGATTCAAACTCTCGATAGGCATGGGTTTGCCGAACAAATAACCTTGAAATTTCCGGCAACCGTGTTCGATCAGAAAATCGTATTGCTCCCTGGTTTCGACCCCTTCGGCAATCACGCACAGGCCCAGAGTCTGGCTCATGGCCAAGATGGCGTGCACGATCGCCGCATCGCTGGCGTCTGCGATGACGTCATGGACAAAAGACTTGTCGATTTTTACCTCGGCCAGCGGCAGGCGCTTTAGATAGGAAAGCGACGAATAACCCGTGCCGAAATCGTCCAACGCGAATTCTATGCCTATCTCGTTCAGGCTTTTCATCCGGTTGATCACTTCATCGATATTGTCCAACACGACGGTTTCGGTTAATTCCAATTTCAAGCGGCGAGGATTGGCGCCATTAACCTCGATGATGCGGGTGATTTGCTCGACAAAACTGGGTTGATGAAATTGCCTGGCGCTGACGTTTACCGACAGGTAGAGATTACCGTAGCGCGCGTCGTTTTCCCACACTTTCAACTGCCGGCAGGCGACATCCAACGCCCACTGCCCGAGCTGAACGATTTGCCCGGTTTCTTCCGCCAACTCGATGAAATAATCCGGTGTCATCAAGCCTTTGTCCGGATGTTGCCAGCGGATCAGGGCTTCCGCACCGACCACTTTCCCGTCCTGATCGACCTGAGGCTGGTAATGGAGTTTGAATTCATCCCTGGTTAGCCCCTGGCGTATCGCGGCCTGAATGGCAGTCCGTTCGTCCACGGCCGACTGCATCGCCGGATTGAAATAGCGCACCGTATTACGCCCCGCATCCTTGGCCTGATAGAGCGCCACGTCGGCTTGCTTTATCAATACCTCGGGGGAGTGCTCCGTCCCCAGAAACAGCGTCAATCCTATGCTGGGCGTGGTGTAATAAACCATCCTGGAATCGGAGAGCACAAAAGGTTGATTGAGTGCCAGACGTAAATTTTCCGCAAGGGCTTCGGTTTGGGCGGCGGCGATAGGCTCGGTCTTGCCTAGCCCTTCCAATAACACGACGAATTCATCGCCGCCCAAGCGCGACACCGTATCCTCCTCGCGAACGTTATTGCTGATCCGCCTTCCAACCTCAACCAACAGGCAATCGCCGATAGGATGGCCCATGCTATCGTTGAGGCTTTTGAAATGATCCAAATCCAGCATCAACAAGGCGGCATAATGCAAGTTACGTTTGCCGGCAATTTGGGATTGGCGCAACCTATCCATCAATAGACGTCTATTCGGCAGATTGGTCAAAGGATCGAAATAAGCCAGATTACGAATCTGCTCTTCCGAGTCTTTTTGCTCAGAAATGTCTCGCACAGTAATGCGCCGCCCCAGATAACTGCCGTCTTTGGCGATGACCGGATGGCAAGTATGTTGAACCCAAATGACGTCGCCGTTTTTTTTGACCAATCTAAATTCGATCTCCTCGACCGCATCGAAGTCGCCACGCTCGATCTTGCGATTATGCAGCGTCCAGATATGGGCATCCTGCTGAAATACGATCGCCCCTATCAAATCGGGGGCATGTTTGAATTCGTCCGACCGGTATCCCGTCAGCCTTTCGGCGGAAGGCGTCATATAAACGACCTTGCCGTCGGGATCGAGCCAATACTCCCAGTTGTAGGTCCAATCCACCATGGTATGAAACATGGCTTCGCTTTTTGCCAGCGCGGTCTCGGCCAGCTTGCGGGCGGTAATGTCGTTATTCACTTCGACTATGGCCTCGAGTTTGCCGGCACTGTTCCGATAGCAAGTCCAGCTACTGGAAACGGTGATATGCGCGCCGTCACGGGTCGCATGACTTAATTCGCCCTTCCAATTGTCGAATTGTCTAAGCTCCGCCTTGATTTTTTCCAGAGGCTGGGAAAAACGCGTTTTCAACAATTCATGAGAAATCCTGCCCATGGCTTCTGCCGGCCGCCAGCCGAAGAGTTCCTCCGCGCCTTTGTTCCAGAAAACAATACGGTCATCCAGGTCACGGGCGATGACCGGCGCCACCTCCAAAAGATTGGATTGCCATTGCAGGGTCTTTGCATGTTCGAAGAGTTGCTGATGGGCCTGTTTGATCGTGGTGACATCCAGAAACGTCAGCACCACGCCGGAAACGCCGCCGCCGGAATTGTGGTAGGGCGTGATACGTCGCAGGTAAAAATGTCCGTTATGGCCGCTGATTTCCCTATCCTCGACGGACTTGCCACGCATCACTTTCAGGCAATCGGCACTAAGCCCGTTGTCGTCGAACAGGTGAACGATGTCGTCTATGGCGCGCCCGACGTCATTCGGGAATAATCGCATCAATTGCGTCGCGGCCGGCGTAAAGCGGCGTATCTTCAGATTTTTGTCCAGCAACAGGATGGGCGTTTCTATGCTGTTGAACAAATTATTCAAATCGGTATTCAGCGATTCGGTTTCGACGACTTTCGCGTCGAGGTGGGCGTTGGCATTGATCAACTCTTCGTTGAGGGATTGCAGTTCTTCCTTGGAGCTTTCCAGTTCTTCGTTGGCCGATTGCAGTTCTTCGTTCATCGCCATGATTTCTTCGTTGGCGGCCTTCATCTCTTGCACGGCCACGCACGACTGCTCTATGGTGCGTTTCAAATCCTCCCGGGTGGAATTCAGTTCCTGATAAAGCTGCTGCAGTATCCAGTCGTCGCCGGCGGAGTTGATGGGCTTGAACGTCGATTTATTCGACATATCCCGGGAAAAACAAATCAAGAAAATTTGCTGATGATTGGTGGTCGAAATCGGCGTGATCTGGATCAGCACGGACTCGGCTACACTGGCCGCATCGTCGATGCCGACCAACACCGTCGCCGACGTCCGGGTTTGTTCGACGTCCTTGAGCACCGAGCGCAAGGCCATCGCCAAGGCCGGATTGAGCATTTTGAACAAATCGAGCGATGCCTGGCCGACAGGCAGGGTCAAATAATTGGAAATATCGCCGGACACGTACAGCAGTTCGTGATGCGCATTGATCAGGACCATAGCAGGCCCGTGAGTTTCGATCAGTCGTCGGTACACGGACTCGTGGCTGACGACGCTATCCAGTTCGGCGGCAGGCTCGGATGACGCAAACAGCCGGCGCGAACTCAGCTCTATCGCAATAGGCAACTGCGGCGCCCTAAGGTGAGGGATGTTTTCATGGCGAAAGATGCGCCACTGCTTGGAAACCGCCGAAAAATGCCGCCCGATGTTGCCTATGCTTTCCGAACTGCCTAAAAACAGATAGCCCCCCGGCAACAGCACGTAATGGAATAAATTAAGCAGTTTTTTCTGGGTAGTACCGTTTATGTAAATCAGTAAATTCCGGCATACGACCAGATCCAGTTTGGAAAAGGGGGGATCGCTGATCAAATTATGGGATGCAAATACTATCGTTTCCCGCACCGATTTGGCGATGCGGTAACCGCCTTTTTCGGAGGTGAAGTAGCGAGCGATCAACGGCTCCGGAACGTCCGCCAACAGGCCGTTGGCGTAGAGGCCGGCCCGGGCAATGCCCAACGCATCGTCGTCGATATCGGTGGCAAACAATTGTATCCTGGGCTTTTGCTGATGCGCCGCAAACCATTCCAACAGCAATATCGCCACCGAATAAGCTTCTTCTCCGGTAGAACAGCCTGCCACCCAAACCCTTATGGCTTCGTTCGCCGCCTTGCTGCTCGCTATCAGGGGAATCACCTCCTGTTCCAGCACCTTGAACGCTTCCGCATCCCGGAAAAACGCCGTCACGCCAATCAGGATGTCCCTGGATAGCTGATTCAACTCATCGGACGAGTCTCGTAGGTTTCTAAGGTAAGTCTCGTAATCGGCGGCATGTCACATGCTCATCCGGCGTTCTATCCGGCGGCGAAGCGTGGTTTGCTTGTAATTGGCCATGTCGTTATGGGCATGCTCCCGTATCAACTCGAGTATACCGGCGAACGCCGGTTTATGGTGAGTGTTGGAATGGGTAATGTCGGCCTCCCCGCCATTCTCATCGCCGCCGCATTGCGCCAGCGACAAACCTAACTCCGCCGCGGGAAAGATTTTATCCACCCAGCCCGCGGCGATCGCACTGGCGGGCATGCCGTCGAAATCGGCATTCGATGGGGCCTGGGCCAATACCCTGCCTTTGGCCTGTTTAATCAAGCGGGCACCCTCTGTGCCGTCGTCCCCCAACCCCGATAGGATCAGCAAGACGGAATCCCTGCCGTATCCCTCCGCCAACGACCGACATAGAAAATCGATGGGCTTATTAGCCTTCGTGCCGGACTCTGGCGGTAACAGGGAAAAACGATTGCCCACTAATGCCAAAAAATATCCAGGTTGGCCGATATAAACATGGCCGGCTTCGATATCCATGCCCTCTGATGCAAACACAACTTTCATGGAAGTCCATTTGGCGATCAACGAATCCAGGCGACTCTTGTAATCCTTGTTCAAATGTTGAACGACGATGAAGGCAAAATCTTGCTCGCACGACTCGGGCAGGTTTTCGAAAAAAGCCTCGATAGCGGACAACGCCCCTGCCGATCCTCCAATCAACGCGATTTTTGGCATCAAGCGCCACCCTTTATGTTCGTCATAGAAGCGGCGCCATCATATCGAATTCGCCCATTCGGGTTGTTTCGTCGGCTGCCCGAACAGATAGCCCTGAAACGCCGTGCAGCCATGCCGTATCAGAAAATCGTATTGCTCGTGGGTTTCGACGCCTTCTGCGATCACCTCCAGCCCCATGCTGCCGGCCAGGGCGATAATCATCTTGGCAATGGCCGCGTCGTTGGCATCGATCAGGATGTCTCTGACAAAACTCTGGTCGATTTTCAATTGATCCAGCGGCAACTGTTTCAAGTAATACAACGACGAATAACCGGTGCCGAAATCGTCCAACGCAAAAGTTACTCCTTCGGCCTTCAGCAGGCTCATCTTGGCATTGATATCGCCCACGTCGGAGGCTAACAAGCTTTCGGTCAATTCCAGCTTGAGCCGCCGCGGATTGGCGCCTGTCTCTGCCAGTATCGCCAGCACCTCGTTGGCAAAATCCGGCTGGCGGAACTGGCGTACGCTGACGTTGACCGCCAAGGAAAAATCGGCGCTATCAGGCACCTTGGACCATGCCACCAATTGCTTGCAGGCGGTTTTCAACACCCAATGTCCAAGCGTCAAGATCAAGCCGGTTTCTTCGGCCAGTTTGATGAAATGTTCCGGCGACACCGTGCCGAGCTCGGGATGCTCCCAACGCAACAAGGCCTCGGCGCCCATGATGCGGCCACCAGTCGCCACCTGGGGTTGATACACCAACTGGAACTGGTCTTCCTGGACCGCTTCGTATAACGCATGTTCCAGGTTGGCCCTGGCCACGATGGAGGCCTGCATCGTCGGATCGAAAAAACGTATGGTATTGCGTCCGGCCGCCTTGGCCTGATACATCGCGATGTCGGCCTGCTTCAGTAATTCATCGAGGGTGGTGTCGTGATCGCTGAACAGCGTCGCGCCTATGCTCGGCGTACTATGATGTTCGTAGCCGTCGAGTCGATAGCTGCGGTTCAGGGACGCTAGGATTTTTTCGCTAATGATCTCGGCTTGAATGGCGGCTTCGTCGGCCTGCTGCCCCAACTCTTTCAGCATCACGACGAATTCGTCTCCCCCCAAGCGGGCTACGGTATCGCATTCGCGCACGCTAGTGCTCAGCCTATCGGCAACTTGCTGCAATAAATCGTCGCCCTTGTCGTGCCCCAACGTGTCGTTCAGTGTCTTGAAATTATCCAAATCCAGGAATAACAGGGCGCCATACATGCGCTTACGGGCATGATTCACCATGGCTTGGCGCAGGCGGTCTCTAAGCAGTCGCCTATTGGGCAGTTTGGTCAGGGGATCGTAGAACGCCAAATTTTTGATTTCGTCTTCCGCGGCCTTGCGATCGCTGATATCGATATGCGTACCCACATAATGGGTTACCTTGCCGGCGTCGTCCTTGACCGCGGTAATCGTCAGCCATTTGGGATAAACCTGACCGTTTTTGCGCTTGTCCCAGACCTCTCCCTGCCAGGTGCCGGTGCGGTCGAGGGCCTCCCACATCTCCTCGTAAAAACGCTCGTCGTGGCGTCCGGACTTCAAGATACTGATTTTCTGGCCGACCGCTTCCTCAGCCGAGTAGCCCGTGGAATCGACGAAGGTTTTATTGACCCGCAAAATCACCGTATTGGCATCGGTAATGACCATGGCTTCCTGCGACTCGAAGGCGGTTGCGGCGATTCTGAAATCGGCTTCCGCCTGTTTGCGATCGGTGATGTCGATGGCCGATCCCACATAGCCCGAAAACTCGCCGTTTTCGTCGTAAAACGGTACGCCTTGGTCCAATACCCAACGCCAGCCCCCCTGTGCCCGGCGTATCCTGTACTCGGTCAAAATGATCTTATGCTCCGACGAATTCCGGTAATATTCGGAAAAGACGCTTTCCCTGTCCTCGGGATGCACCATTTCCAGCCAACCTTTGTCCGATGTGGCCTGTTCCAGCGTCATGCCTGTATAATTCAGCCAGGTTTGGTTGACGAAGGTGGTATTACCCTGCATGTCGGTGATCCAGATCATCGCCGGCGAGGCATTGGCCATCAGCCTGAAACGTTCTTCGCTGGCACGTAAGGCATCTTCCATTTTTTTCCGCAGCGTGATATCGCGCAAGGCGCTGGCAAAAAATTGCCCCTTCTCGGTTCGAATAGGACTCAAGCTGATTTCGACGTCGAACTCGGTATTATCCTTTCTCAAGGCCAGCACGACCCGCCCCGACCCCATGGATCGGGTCTCAGGCGTAGCAATGAATTTTTCCCGCAGTAAGACGTGATTCGCGCGGTATCTTTCCGGCACCAGCTTTTCTATGGATTGCCCTGTTAATTCGGCGGACGAATACCCCAGCAGCAACTCGGCTTGATGATTGATCATCGTAATATTGCCTTTGGCATCGCTGATCAACATCGCATCCGGCGTCGCGTCGAATATCGCCCGCATGTAGGCCTCGCTCGCCTCCAATGCTTTGGTGCTGGGCAAGTTCAACAGTTTCGGTATCAGCGGCCAGATCAACACCGCGGTGCTTATCGATACCAATGCCGTAGCCAATTTGATGACCCCATCCAGCCAATAATCGGGATGCCAGATGGTCCATATGCTCATCAGATGCGTGGTGCCGCATAGCATAATAAAGGCACCGAACAGCACAAACACCCAGCGGTACGCCAGATCCTTGCGTTTATAGACAAAATACAGCAGGGCGAACGGAATCGAATAATAGGCCAGGACGATCAGGGCATCGCTGACGACGTGCAACCACAGGATAGCCGGCAACCAAAGATAGCAGGCACCGTGCGGCATGAAACTATTCGAACCCGCTAGCAAGGCGTTAAACCAATTGAACATTATCCCTCCTTTCAGCGGAGTTTAATGTCTGATCCACCGCTTGTCGAACCGTGATGCTAAAATCGGCAGTTAGTCCACGAATAGCACGAAATATATCGATTTATTGGCTACCAACTTAAGCCGGGACAGTCAGAGGTTAAGCCGTTCGTGGTGAGAAAAGTCGAACCATGAATGGCTTAACCGCTCGCCCTTCGACAAGCTCAGGACGAACGGTTAAGCCTCCCTCTTTGTCCCGTTTTAAACGAGAAGCCGATTTATTGCAGCATCAACGCAACTTCAACCTCAGCAGATGCACGCGCCTGTTATCCGCGCGCAATACCTCGAAATTAAAATCATCCAACTCGACCTTCTCGCCTTTTTTCGGAAAGTGTTCCAGGCGCTGCAGAATCAAGCCGCCTATGGTGTCGCAATCAGTATCTTCCAGATCGGCGGAAAAATACTCGTTGAATTCGGCAATGGGCGTCAAGGCATTGACGATGAACTCGCGTTCGCTACGTTGCGAAATATAGTCCTTGCCTTCGTCCTCGTCATGCTCGTCCTCGATTTTACCGACGATCTGCTCTAACACGTCCTCAATGGTGACAAGGCCCGCGGCGTTGCCGTATTCATCGACGACGATGGCCATGTGGTTGCGTTCGGTGCGAAATTCTTTCAGCAGCACGTTCAAGCGCTTGCTTTCAGGCACCACACAGACTGGGCGCATGACGCCCTCGACTTTGATGGATTTATCGCGCAAGGCATGAGGTAAAAGATCTTTTGCTAACAGTATGCCGACGACCCGGCTACGGTCTTCTTCGATGACAGGAAAACGGGAATGGGCAAACTCGATGATCAACGGTAAAACGGTTTCCAGCTCGGCCTCTCTAGGCACCACGACCATTTGCGAGCGCGGTATCATGATGTCTCTGGCGCGTAGCTCGGATACCTGCATGACGCCTTCTATCATTCTCAGTGAATCGGCATCGAGCAAATGCTTTTCTTCCGACTCCCTTAGAATTTCCAGTAAATCTTCCTGGTCTTGCGGCTCCCCAGTCAGAAAATGGCTGATGCGTTCCAGCA
>JAQTYP010000100.1 GCA_028688235.1 Methylomonas sp. | reverse complement strand
AATTGTTGAAGGAAACCCTGGAAGACTACGGCAACAGCGAAACTCAACTGGGTTTACTGGAAACCTTACATGTCGATGGCAACCAACAGGATTTAGGACGGGCTCGATTCTCGAACAGCATGGACCCCAAACATTTCGGCGGCGCCGAAGACTGGTATGCCTGGCGCGAACAACAAGGCAGCGTCGGACGGGAAAGCGAGGCGTTTTACCACGGAGTCTGGGAGTTGCTGCATCATTGCAAGGGATTGATGATAGGGGAAAAATACAACGGCAAGCGCCGCATCGACAGCGAGACCGTGTTGGCGCAAATGACGGCCGGCGAGCAGAGTTTTAGACTGCATATCAACCATATCCTGAACAAGATACAGGCGCCGGTTTACCGGCAGTTGAGCGTGGAGGCCCTGTTTGCCTTGGCCTCCATCGTGCGCAACAATCCCGATTTGTCCATCGGCGACACGCTGGTGATCGATATTTTAATCGGCCATGCCGTCAGGCTCTGCTGGTTGCAAGAGCACCCCGAGTTTCACGATCGTTACGAAGAATGCGTCTCGCTGGCCTGGCAGGCGTTTTATCAATTACCACCGCATGCCCTGGCGAACGGCATCCTCGATGCGCTGGTCTTCTTGCTCAATGACAATCACGATTAAACGGGACTGAACATGATTCTTGCCGGCGACATAGGCGGTACCAAAACGGTTTTATCATTATTGGAACGTGGCACCGACGGCCGGTTGACGTGTGTTCAGGAGAAATGTTTTGCTAGCGGCGAGCACGATAGCTTCGACGAAATCCTGGCGCTGTTTTTACCGAATGAGATCCGGATAGATTCGGCTTGTTTCGGCATCGCCGGGCCGGTGGTCGACCAGCGCTGTTTTGCAACCAACCTCAACTGGATTCTGGACGGCGAAGCGTTGAAATTGAAACTTGGAACCGAAAGGGTGCGCTTGCTGAACGATCTGGAGGCCATGGCCGTCGGCATGCTGTATCTTTCGGAAGACGACTTTATAGAGCTCAATCCGGATGCCGAGCCGCAAACCGGCAATATCGCGGTGATCGCGGCGGGAACGGGTCTAGGCGAAGCGTTTTTGTACTGGGACGGCCTTCGGCACCATCCTATCGCCACCGAAGGCGGGCACTGTTCGTTTGCGCCGCAAACCACGCAACAAGAGCAATTGTTGCACTTTCTGCGCGCCCGCTATCCTCAGCATGTCAGTTATGAGCGTATCTTGTCGGGAAACGGCTTTAGCCAATTGTACGATTTTCTGGTCGAATCGCAGTTCGCTCCACCTTGCCCGGCCGTGCCTAGTACTCAAGAGGCTCATGCCGGCGGCATAGACCGTAATGCGATGATATCGCGCCTGGGGATAGACGACGAAGACCCGCTATGCAGCGAAGCCGTGCGCCTGTTCGTCGAAATATACGGTTCCGAAACCGGCAATCTGGTGCTGAAGTCTTTTGCCATAGGCGGTGTCTACATCGGCGGCGGCATAGGCCCGAAAATTCGCTCGGCCATGGAGCGCTGCGATTTTCTTCAAGCCTTTACTGCCAAAGGACGTTTTCACGGTTTACTCAGCAAGATGTCGGTCAAGCTGGCGCTTAATCCCAAAACACCGCTGATAGGTGCGATGCATTATTTCGGTTCCTGATCGTTCGAAAATTATTCGACGTTTCCTTGCCGGTTGACTGCTTAGGATAGGGGTTATAAATAACTTCCCGAAATTCGAATTGTTCCGAATCACTGGATTCTGGCTCCCCTCTTTGATAAAGCGGGGCAGGGGAGATATTTTAATAAATCCCCCACGGTCCCCCCTTTTTCAAAGGGGGCATTATTTGTAGCGAAATCCTTATTTTGTACATATTCCTAATTCAGCAAGGCACCCAGTGCCAGCAATAATATGATCCATAAGCCCAAGGTTTTGTAAATTAGGCAAACGGCTAACTCAATGTCATGATTTTCCGGATCTTTTTGGCCGCCGAACCAGGGTTTGTTTTTAAGTTGTCCGTGATAAAAAGCCGGCCCGCCCAATCTGAGATTCAAGGCTCCTGCCCCCGCCGTCATCACTGGACCGCCATTCGGGCTTTCCAGCAGAGGCGCTTGTCGCTGCCAAGCCAAGAAAGCTTGAGGCGTGTTTCCGAGCAACGCGTAACTGAATGCCGTTAGCCGCGCCGGCAACCAATTCAATAGGTCATCCAATCGGGCGGCGGCCCAACCGAAGTAAAGGTAACGTTCGTTTTTATAGCCCCACATCGCATCCAAGGTATTGGCAAAGCGATAAAACAAGGCACCGAAGGGTCCGAGCAGTACAAACCAAAATATCGGTGCGAAGACTGCGTCGGCTCCATTTTCCAGCACCGATTCTATCGCCGCCCGCCGCACATCGGCGTCATTCATATGCTGGGTTTGGCGGCTAACGATATGGCCAACCCGCTCGCGGGCTAGCGGCAACTCCTTACTCAGCAATGCTTGGTAAACCGCCACAGCATGTCGCTGCAAACTGCGCGCGCCGATACAAAAGTACAAAACCGCTACGCTACACAAGGCTTTAGGCAGCGCTGGAAGGTTCTCTATCAGTAATGCCGCAGAACTTGGCAACAGTGCGAATAGACAAGCCATCAGGCCGACTAGCTTCTGTCGCCACGGAAATTGGGGGTAACGCCAAAAGACTTTTTCCGAAAATGCGACCCAGCGGCCGAAAAAAACCAGCGGGTGATACGCATTGCGCGGCTCACCCAGGCAGTAATCGAGAATGACGGCAACCAGTACCGCTAAAGCAAATGCCATGCAGGATAAGAAGGGCTTAATCAGCCCCTCCGAACGGGCATCATGCGATTTGCCGTGAGGATTTATGGCCTAAGAGGACTTTGACGGCATTGACCGCTGCAAAAATAACAACGACATAGAGCACCGCGGTCGTCAAGTAAGGCGGATAATACATGGCGAAACGCTCGATATATTGCGCCCAGTGGGTATCGGTATAACGACCCGATAACCAATAAAAACTGCCGTTGGACATCAGGAATGCGGTGGAGGTGGCGACAATCAAAACACCGAATTGCCGCATTAAGTTCGCGACAGTCAAATCGCCTATGTGGCGACAGCATTTGCCGCCCAGCCACATAGCCGCATAGGTCGGAATCAGGAATATATAGGCTTTGGATACGCAAAAATCGCTGACGCCCAGTTTGGTAATCGCCAAATAGTCGATCACACCGGCTTCCACCAACAGTGTCAGAAACAAATAGCGACCGCCCAGCCAAAGGCCAGCCAAAAAGAACACGGCGAGAGAGGCGTCGGGTAACGCAAATGGGGTGCCGAAGTGATGGAAACGGGTGGCTGCCATCAGCGCCATTAGCGCGACGGCCGCGGGTTTGACGGCTAAAGTGAATTTATTGCTCATGTCATGCTCCAAGGGTCAGTTGTTGTAGTGTACGGTAAAGAAAAAATTGCGTCCGGCATTGTTATAAGTATCGACTGTTTCATAGTCCTTATCCAGTAGATTGCTCAATTTGGCACTGAGCATCCAGTGCCGGTCGATATGATAAGCAGTACGCAGATCGACGGTGACGAATCCCGGAATTTCGTTGAGATTAGCTCTATCGTCGAAACGGCTCCCTTGCGCCAGCACATGCACACCGATATCGAATGCATCGAACGACCGCGACACATCGTACGACAAGGTTTGCTCGGCACGGCGCGCCAAACTCAGTTGGGTATTCTTGTCTTTCGGGCTCAGCAAGGCCATGTTCAGGCTATTATGCCACCCCCAAATCAGGCCGGACACTTCCGCTTCGATGCCATCGATTCGAGCCTTGTTGACGTTCTCGACCGGAAAAATCGCAATCAAATCGTCGATATCGGTATGGTAGGCGCGTAATTGCCAGTTCAACCCGTCGTGGCTGCCGGCCAAACCGGCTTCGAAACTGGTGGATTTTTCCGCTTTCAGATTTGGATTGCCATAGTTCGGAAAATATAACTGATTGAAGGTTGGTGCCTTGAAAGCATTGCCGAAACTGGCGAATGCGCTCAAACCATATCGCCAATTATAACGCCAACCGAAATTACCGGTGACGCTGTCGCCAAAGGCTTCGTTTTCATCCCAGCGCACTGACGCATTGACAAAATGCGAGTCGAATAGGCGACTATGCAATTGCCCAAATACGCCGATGTCGTAACGCGAGGTTTCGTTATAACGGGTGGAGCTTTGCACTTCGTCCAAGCGGTAATCAGCACCCAGCGTCAAACGATGCTCGTCGCTTAAGGTCAGTTCATTCAGCCAAGCCGTATTCCAGCGCGTGGTGTCGAAACGGCTGTAAAAATTTCCGTTGGGGCGAAAGTTATCGGCTTCGTCCAGAGTTTGCCCCAAGCGCAACGTGGATCGCCAATGGCTTGACACATCGAAACTGGCGGAAGCTCCGACCATCTGATTGACGAACTCGGTTTTGTTGGGTGTGCCGTCGAACTCGGTTTTACCGAACGAGCGCAAGAAAAACGTTTCGATTTCGGCGTTATTGTCGAAACGGTAACCGGCCCTCGCGTTTAATCCGGTATTGTAATAGCCGTCGCGGTCCGGCTCATCAACCGTCCTGGTCGCTCGTCGCGCGTCGAATCCCTGGCTATTCGAATGAGAGGCGCCCAGCGCATACCAACTGTTACCCCATTTGCCGCTGATCATGCCGGAACCGGTAAAGGTATCGTAGGAGCCGGCGCCGGTTTGCATATTCACGGCGGGTTTATCGGTTTGCGCGCCTTTGCGGGTAAATATCTGTATCACCCCGCCTATCGCCTCCGAACCATAAAGACTGGATTGCGGTCCACGGATAATCTCCACCCTCTCGATTTGATCGATGGGAATGAACTGGAAGGCCGCCGTGCCGGAAGTAACCGAACCGGCCTTGATGCCGTCTATCAACACCAGCACATGATCGGAATTGGTGCCGCGCATGAATACGCTGGTTTCCTTGCCATAACCGCCATTTTCGGTCACGTCTATGCCGGGAGCGGTCTTTAGCAGATCAGGCAAGGTTCTGACCTGCAGTTGATCGATATCCTGGCGAGTAAACACCGTAGTTGCGGTAGCCAGCTCGTTAGTTGGCGTTTCGCTACGCGTCGCCGTTACCGCGGTTTCGGGCAAATTGACCGCGTTACCGTGACTTGCCGCCTGCAAACTAAAAGACGTGGCAATACCCGTAAACATCAAGGCATTGAAAATAAGTTTTTGCATGTTGTCCTCTGCGCCCACCGCGCATCCGGGGTAAATAAACGACAGAGGAAAAAGCGATAAACGAAAAAGACGGAGACGGGCTCAGACCATTCCGTAAACAGCCCTCCGCTGTCTCGAATGATCTTCCTGGCCAGTCTCCGGGCTTATAAGTGGCTTGCGCCTGAACTACGGCCTTCCCATGCGAAAGCACAGTGGCATTGTCATAGCTCTTTGACTTATCTACCGTTGCGGGGGCAGCGTCGGCTTGGGCTGCTTTGTCGAACAAAGCACCGCACCGACTTCCTGTTTAAGCGGGACTAAAATAAATCCGCGCACCTGGAAGAGGGGTTGCAATTGTATGCAGTTGGCTCGAATATGACAAGTCGAATTCCGATGGCGGTCGCTATTCTGGCTGTAAAGTTCATTCGACATTGCAAAACACAGGTTCCGTGCTATAACTTGGCAATCGATACGAAACAGTTCTATCAACAATTGGCGGGCACAATTATGGAAATCCAATCTAAAGAGCTAGGCAATCAACAGGTTAATTCCGATACCATCATTAGCTTTCCACGAGGCATTCCAGGCTTCGAGGACCAAACTCATTTCAGGATGTACCAGCAGGAAGGCAGCGAAATCGTGTACTGGCTTCAGTCGGTGGAAAACGAGGCCCTGACTTTCTCGGTGGCTCATCCGGCCCACTTCAACATCAATTACAGCTTTGTATTGACCGATGAAGAAGAGCAGTTGTTACAGCTCAAAAGCAGCGAAGACTTAGTCATTTTGATCATGCTACACAAAGATGACGACGGCACGGGCAAGCCGACTATCAAAGGCTCGATCAAATCGCCGCTGTTGATCAATAGCGAAAAACGTATTGGTTTCCAAAAAGTACTGGTGGAGATCGAGCAAAGCATCACACTGACCGAGAAAGCCAGCGAAATCGACGTTTCGGAAGCTTAGGAGAACCTACGAAGCAAGCGTGGGGGGCCACGCTTGCTCTTATCAGGCGGCCTGAACGGGTATGGAATGACTGGAATGGCTGATTTTGTTGTTGGCGTCGAAATAAACCAAAGTTGGTTTATAGTTTTTTAATTCCTTTTCGTCCAGACTGGCATAAGCGGCCACGATGATCAGATCGCCAGGGCAAGCCAAGCGTGCCGCCGCGCCATTGATAGAAAACACCCCGGAATCTTCTTCGGCCCGAATCGCATAGGTGGTAAAGCGCTGGCCGTTGTTGATGTTATAGATGTGAATCTGCTCGTACTCCCGTATCCCTGACAGATCGAGGATTTTGCCGTCTATGGCACACGAACCCTCATAGTCGAGCTCGGAATGCGTTACACGTGCGCGGTGCAACTTGGCTTTAAGCATGTTTAGGTGCATGGTAAACATCTTCAAATACTAGGGAACTTCGAATTATGCCCGAAATAGCACATGCTATCAAATTTGAACATTAGCGAAGTCGGCTTTAATTTCCGTTTGCCAGGCATTTTAGCGACAAAAATGCACGTTATCGATCAATCGGGTCTTGCCGAGTCTAGCGGCGATCAAAACCACCAGTGATTGGTCGGTGGCGCTGGCGGGCATTAAGTCCGCGCTACGGCGAACCTGAAAATAGTCAACAACGAATCCAGCTTGTTGCAGGCGCTGTGACTGCCGCACAACCAGTGTCTCGAAATCCGCTGCACCGGCAAGGATTTCATCGCGCACTGTGGAAATAGCCTGAAAAAGCATGGGTGCCAACTGTCTTTCCGTTTCCGAAAGATAAGCGTTTCGCGAGCTCATCGCCAAACCGTCGGCCTCTCTTACGGTGGCTATTCCCTTGATTTCCACTGGAATATTCAGGTCGGCCACCATTTGCCGGATCACGGCCAATTGCTGAAAATCCTTCTCGCCCAATAACAACAAATCCGGTTGCACCATGTTCAATAACTTGCAGACTACGACAGCCACGCCATCGAAGTGGCCGGGGCGACTTTCACCGCACAATATCGTCGACAGACTCGCTACCGAAATTCCGGTTTTCGAGGTTTGCGGATACATTTCCTGAACCGCCGGCAGAAACAATAAATCGGCATTACTAGCGATCAATTTTTCTTGATCCTCCCGCTCAGTGCGCGGATAGCTGTCAAAATCCTCATTGAGGCCGAACTGCGTAGGGTTGACAAAAATACTGACGACGACCTTGTCGGCCTGCTGGCGGGCCGTTTCGACCAAGCTGATATGGCCGGCATGCAGATTGCCCATGGTCGGAACGAAAGCGATGCTTAGCCCATCGCTACGCCATTGCCTAATCGCTGCTCTCAATGCGCTGGTGGTTTTGATTGTTTGCATGGCCTTAATAACAGTGTTCTGCGGATGGAAACTCCAGGGCTTTGACCGCCTGGTGATAATGCCGAATCGCGCCTTCTATACTCTCTGCCTCGGCCATGAAATTCTTGGAAAATCGCGGCCGATTGCCGGTGCTAATATTCAACATATCATACAGCACCAGCACCTGGCCGTCGCAATCGACACCAGCCCCTATGCCAATGACAGGGATGCCCAGATTGCGCGCGATTTCGCCCGCCAGCTTTGCCGGCACGCATTCCAAAATCAGCAAATCGGCGCCGGCCTTTTCCAGGGCAATCGCATCCTTCAGAATTTTCTGCGCATCCTCCGGATGCCTGCCTTGCACCCTATAGCCGCCGAGACGGTTGACCGATTGCGGCAACAAACCCAAATGCCCGCACACCGGAATACCTTGATTGACCAAGAACCCGACGACTTCGGGCCGACTTCCTTCCAGTTTAACCATTTGCGCGCCGCCCGCCTGCATCAAGCGTGCGGAGTTTTGCAAGGCTTGCTCCAAAGTGGCATAAGCCGCGAAAGGTAAATCCGCAATGACGAAAGCGCGCTTCCTGGCCGTGGCAACACAACGCGTGTGGTAAACCATTTCTTCGACGGTCACCGGTATCGTGCTGCTATGACCTTGAATGACCATTCCTAGCGAATCGCCGACCAAAATGACGTCGATGCCGGCCAGATCTAATAGTGCGCTAAAACTGGCGTCATAGGCCGTCAAACAGGAAATCTTGTCGCCCACTTGCTTCATCGCCGCTAAATCGGTGATAGACAGCTGTTTGGGCCTATCGGCATAAATCGTCATGGATTTATCCTTTGTAAGCCGGTATAGGGGCAAGCCGCCAGCAATTCAGCCAAGGAGCCGAGGCCCGGGACCGATAAATCCCGCGGAGCAACGTCGGCCAGAGGATAAAGCACGAAAGCCCTGTTCGGCAATTGCGGATGAGGCACAACCAGATCGGACAATTCGATTCGGCTGTCGCCATAGAGCAAGACATCGAGATCCAAGGTTCTTGCTCCCCAGCGCATCAGGCGCAAACGCCCATGCGCGTTTTCGATTGCCTGGCATTCCCCGAGCAAGTCCAAGGGCGACAAGCGGGTCTTAATGCGCATGACAGCGTTGATGTAATCCGGCTGATCCTGAGGGCCGACCGGCTTGCTACCATACAGCGGCGATAATGCGATCTGTTCGACTGCCTCCAGTGCCGCTAATTCCTTGGCTGCCGATAACACTTGCTGCATAGGCTGGCCCAGATTGCTGCCCAGCCCTACGTAAGCTTCGACCCCGTTTGCCGGAATCATTGTTTGGGAGCCGGCTTGGAGCGGTTACGGTATCGGCGCGGTTTGCCTCGCGATTTTGCCGCTCCACCCTTGGAAGGGGTCGTCATCTTCCTGCGGGTTTCGTCGTCGGCACTTTGAAAACGAGTCCACCAATCCAGTAGTTCTGGATCGGCACCGCCGGTTTCGGCCCGTAATTGCAGAAAGTCATAGGCCGCCCGGAATTTAGGCTGTTCCAGCAAACGATAAGGCCGACTACCTACCGTTCTGGTAAATTTGTTCTGTAAAAACCAGACATCTCGCATCGATTGAGTGATATGACGCGGCATCGCGGTAATCTTGATTTGCCGAGTCAACACTTCATTGGCCGCATTTTGATAAGCGATGGTTTCATTCTCGCCCTGTTCTATCAAGCGACTGGCCGCCATTTGCAAAGGCTCCCACATCAAGGCTGCCAATAAAAAGTAAGGAGTCAGACTCTTGCCTTCCGCATAGCGCAGGTCGGAATTTTCCAGAGCCCGGATCAGAAACAGGCGGGGAAAATCGTGATCCTGCGTTTCCAGGCATCTGTCCACGGCTGGAAACAAGATGGCGAACAAGCCGTAATGCCGCAGCATTTCGAAGGTTTGCACTCCGTAGCCCGCCAGAAACAATTTGAGCACTTCATCGTAAAGGCGGGCTGAGGGAATACTCTTAAGTAACTCAGCCTGGGAATAAATCGGCCGCTCGGTATCGGGATGCAGCGAGAAGCCCAGTTTGACGGCAAAACGTATCGCTCTCAACATCCTTACC
>JAQTYP010000099.1 GCA_028688235.1 Methylomonas sp. | reverse complement strand
TACTCTCGTAACTCGGACAATATCACGACAACGCTCCCGTTACCTTTCTCCGCGCGCCGTAAAACCTCAATAGGGAAAGTGCCGCGATAAACAAAAACGCCAACAGAGCAAACCAAAAACCGGCCGTGACGGGTTGTTTGCTGAAATTCATACCTTGATAAAACAAGGTGGCCGTCGAATAGGCGATAAATGTGGTCCAGCATACGGTAAATCCGGCCCAGCCGGCGCTGGTCTCTTTATAGATGGCGGCGGTAGCGGCCACGCAGGGCGCATACAGCAAAATGAACAGTAAATAGGCGAAGGCACCTACCTGACCATCGAATTGATTTTGCATGACGCCGAAAGTGGCCACTTTGACTGCTTGCTGTTCGGCCGCCGCCGCGACATCCGAGACATCGGATATACCCAGGCCGAGCGGATCCAGCAATTTGTCGGCAATGGCAGATAAGTTGTCAGGCACGGTTTGGCAAGCTGCCAGCAGGGCTAGTCGTAAATCGAATGCTTCGTCGCGGCTATCTTCCGAACCAGCCGCCATTTGGCTGTATAAGGCATCCAGGGTACCCACGACGGCTTCCTTGGCCAGGACGCCGGTAAAGATGCCGACAGTGGCCGGCCAATTGTCCTCGCGGATGCCCAAAGGCTGGAAAGCCGGCGTCAGTAATCGGCCGATTTGGCTCAATACCGAGCTCTCGCTGTTTTCCCGGCCGAAGCTGCCGTCTGTGCCCAGCGAGTTCAGGATATTCAGCACCAACACCATCGGTACGATCAACTTGCCGGCGTTGAAGATAAACGTTTTTAAACGGTCCCAGGTTTTGATGTAAAGGCCGCTCAGGGTCGGAAGATGGTAGGTGGGCAGCTCCATCAAAAAAGGCGTCGGTTCGCCTTGCAGCAGCGTGTGGCGCATGATCAATCCGGTCAAGACCGCCACCAAAATACCGAACAAATACAGACCGAATACCAGATTTTGTCCGCCGACCGGAAAAAAAGCCGCCGCAAACAAGGCGTAAACCGGCAGGCGTGCACCGCAGGACATGAAGGGATTCATCAGATTGGTCAGGATGCGGTCGCGCTGATTGTCCAGCGTACGGGTCGCGATGATGGCGGGTACGTTGCAGCCGAAGCCCACTATCATCGGCACGAAGGATTTGCCGGGCAGGCCGATCACGCACATGAATCTATCCATCACGAAGGCGGCGCGCGACATATAGCCGGAATCTTCCAGCATGGACAAAAAAACAAACAAAAATCCGACGATAGGGATGAAAGTCGCTACCACCTGTATCCCGCCGCCTATGCCATTGCCGATCAATACCACTAACCAATCCGGCCAGTCATAAGAAGACAGCAGGGCCGACATGCCGTCGACCAGCAATGCACCGACGGCCTGGTCGAAGAAGTCGACAAATGCGCTGCCGATATTGATCGTGAACATAAACATCGCATACATCACCAGCAAAAAGATGGGTATGCCTAAGAAACGATTCAGCACGATGGCGTCGATTTTTTCCGTCGTATGCCGGGATACTTCATTGAGCTTGCAGACCGTTGTCTGAACCAGGCGATTAACCAGGCCGTAGCGCGCGTCGGCGGCGAGAATATCGATTTCGTCTCGAGTCTGTACTTGGATGTTTGCGCGCATGGCGTCGGCGATGGCAACCAGTTCCCGGCCGGCCAACTGTTTGGCCAAGGTGTCGTTCTCCAGCAAACGCAAGGCCAACCAGCGCAAGTCGCAATGGTCCTTATGAGCGGCCAACAGAGGCTCCAATTCGGCGGCGGCGGTTTCTATCGCAGGATGGTAAACGACCCCTAGTGTCGGAATCTTAGGATGGCTGAATGCTGTGTTGATGGCTTGCTTTAATTCGGCTATGCCTTGCCGGGTGGCGGCAATCACGGAAATGACGGGGCAATTCATGCTGTCGGATAGCGCGGCAAGATCGATTTTTATCCCGCGTTTTTTCGCCGCATCCATCATGTTCAACACCAGGATCATGGGCACCCGCATCTCCATCAATTGCGAGGTCAGATAGAGATTTCTTTCGATATTCGAGGCGTCAATGATGTTGATGATTAAATCGGCCTCACGGGAGGCCACATAATCGCGGGCGACTTTTTCGTCCAGCGAAACGCTGTCGTCATCCGACTCCAAAGAATAGGTGCCGGGTAAGTCGACAACGGCGATACGCTTGCCCTGGAACGAGTATTCGCCGCTTTTTTTCTCTACGGTGACACCAGGCCAATTACCGACATGTTGGCGGGAGCCCGTCAAGGCGTTGAACAGAGTGGTCTTTCCGCAATTGGGATTGCCGACGACGCCTATGGTAAAGTCGACGCTCATATTTTTTCGATCATCAACACCGAGGCTTCGTTTTTACGCAAGGACAACGAAAAACCGCGCAGCTTGATTTCGACGGGGTCGCCCATGGGGGCGAAGCGGGTGATGGTAAATTCGGTTCCAGGCGTCAAGCCCATGGCCAACAGCTTTTTACGGTAAGAGCCTCCCGATTGATCGAAACCAACGATACGACCGGAATCGCCGGTCGTCAGCATCCCTAAAGAAGTCGTCATATGCTGCCTATAGCTCAAGGGTAATTAATAATGGTTCTCATTAATTCGCAATATACCACATCGCACGCCAAAGTAAATTTGTTTAGGATTTGACCCACGATAACTTCTCGATTCGATGGGGACGGCGTTTCGCCGTCTTCGCACCGCTACCGGCGATCAAATCGAACCCGGGCAGCCAGATTAGCCACGCAGCAGGCAGCGGCACCGGTTAATCTTGTTCCCAAACTCCAGTTTGGGAACGAAGCCTCGGAAGCTGTCGCTTCCTGTTATTAACCGATTGAAAGCCGGAGCTTTCAAGATTGGCGTTACCAAGCCGAAGCTTGGTAACGAGGAAACTTATCGTCGCCGGCACAAGGTTGGTCCGGGGGAGGGGGGCAGAAACGGCTATTTTTCATATTCGATCGAATTGACGTACCAGATGAAACTGCCGGCTTCGGTTTTTACCACTGCATCGTCGCCGACTTCTTTTTTCAACAAGGCGCGCGCCATTGGCGAATCGACGGAAATGTAGTCCGTGCGATCGAAAATCTCGTCATAGCCTGCAATTCTAAAGCGTAGGGTCTTGCCGTCGTCGTTTTCTATCTCGACCCAGGCGCCGAAGAAAACCTTGCCTTCCTGGTCTGGATGATAATCCACGATTTTCAAGGCATCCAATTGTTTTTGCAAATATCTTACCCGCCGGTCGATTTCGCGCAGTTTCTTTTTATTGTACTGATAGTCGGCGTTCTCGCTACGATCGCCAAGGCTTGCAGCCCAAGTCACCATCTTGGTCACTTCGGGTCTTTCGACTCGCCATAGACGATCGAGCTCTTGCCGCAGTTTTTCATATCCTTGTCTGGTGATCAGTGGAGTCCTCATTTCTCATGCCTTGGGATCGATGTGGATGCGCCGCAAAAAAGCGCGATAAGCCGTTATTATAAGCCGGTGCCGCGGCCAATGCCGCGCTGTTAATAGGGCAGGACATTGCGGGATCAGGGTATAATCGCTACTTATACCCAAAGGGCATAAGTTTCGTTCGAGCAGACAAACCGCTCAACCCAGCTTCATTTAATAAAAGAGTATGCACATGCAAATTACCGACAAAACTGCCGTTTCCTTTCACTACACCTTGAGCAATGCCGGCGGAGAACAATTGGATAGTTCCCGTGGAGAAGAGCCCTTGATGTATTTGCATGGTGCCGGAAACATCATTACCGGCCTGGAGGCCGCCCTAGCCGGCAAATCAGCCGGGGATAAATTCAACGTATCGATTCCACCCGCCGAAGCTTACGGCGAACTGGTGCCGGACATGGTGCAAGTGGTCTCGAAAAAAATGTTCGAAGGTATGGATGTCGAGGTTGGCATGCAATTTCATGCTGACGTCAGTTACGGGGCCGGGATCATCACCGTTACCGAGATCGATGGGGATGACGTCACTATAAACGGCAACCATCCTCTGGCCGGCGAAACCTTGATTTTCGATGTCGAAGTGGTCGACGTTAGGCCGGCGACGGCGGAAGAACTGGCGCACGGCCATGTTCATGGCGCGGATTGCCAGCATTGATCAATGGGGCGGGCGTAGCGTTCAGGGAAACATCGCCATCCTGAGCGATTTTTGGTCTTGCGATGGCGGAAAATCCAAAACGGATTAAACTCATGCAAGCGGCTCGTTAGCCGCGCGCTTGTTTTAGCCTGCAGGTATAAAAAACGGAGAGATACATGGCCGACTCTAAAATGCCTTTCGAACGATTTTCCGCTTTTCGCTCCGCGTCGCCCAAATGGATTGCTTTGGCTATTTTGACGCTGACCGGGCTCAATATGTCGTTTTACACGATTCCGGCCGAATCCGAAGGCATAGTACTGCGTTTTGGCAAATATATCGATAAAGTGCCTTCAGGATTACACTTCAAACTCCCCTTCGGCATCGACGACGTGCTGGAAGTGCCGACCCAGCGCCAGCAAAAACTCGAATTCGGGTTTGGCTCCGAAAGTTACACGAATCCGGATCAGGTCGGTAGCAATCCGGAATTGGAAAAATCCATGGTGACGGGCGATTTGAATTCGGCTTTAGTCGAATGGATAGTGCAGTACCGTATCACCGATCCGGAAAAATATTTGTTCGACGTCCGCGACCCGGGTTCGACATTGCGGGATATTTCGGAAGCCGTCATGCGTGAGGTGGTGGGCGACCGTACTGTCGACGAAATCATCAGGATAGGCAGACAGGAGATCGAAGAATCGTCGTTAGTCCATATCCGCGAATTAGCCCAACTCTATCGACTGGGCGTGACTATCAATCAGGTACAACTGAAAAACGTCAACCCGCCCGTGCCCGTGCAACCCTCGTTCAACGAAGTGAACAGGGCGCAGCAGGACAGAGAAAACGCGATTAACATCGCCAACGGCGAATACAACAAGGCCGTTCCCAGGGCGAGAGGTGAAGCCGATCAGGCGATTCGCGCCGCGGAGGGTTACCGCTACAAACGCATCAACGAAGCCGAGGGCGATGTGGCCGCCTTCAATCAGGTACTGGAGCAATATCTCAAGGCACCGGAAGTGACCCGAGCCCGTATTTATCTGGAGACCATGGGCGAAGTGCTGCCCCAGGCCAGACAGCAGATTATCGTCGATGATACCGTGCAGCAAATCCTGCCTATGATGCCGGTACCGTCCAAACTATTGGAGGCCGCCCCATGAATCTGTCCGCAAAAGCCGGCATAGTGCTCGGCTTCGTCGCCATCGGCTTTTATCTGTCGGCCTACACCGTCAATCAAACCGAGCAGGTCATCGTCACCCAATTCGGCCGGCCGGTCGGCGATCCCGTCACAGAACCGGGCCTGCATTTCAAATTGCCTTTCGTGCAACAGATCAATAGTTTCGATAAGCGTTATCTGGCTTGGGATGGGCCGATGGTGGAAATGTCCACCAAGGATAAAACCTATGTGCAAGTGGATACCTTTGCTCGTTGGCGCATTACCGATCCCATGCGTTATTATCTGCGTCTGCGTGACGAACGTAGTGCCCAGTCGCGTTTGGAAGACATTTTAGGTAGCGAAACGCGCACCGCGATCGCCCGCCACGAGTTGATCGAAGTGGTGCGTACCGACAAGGAGCGCAAGCCTGTCGTAGACGAGAATCTGGAAGCCTTGGCCGGCGAAAGCACGCTGGGGCAATTGCGGCCGATCAGAGTCGGACGCGTGGCCATCGAAGCTAGCGTGTTCGACGCGGCGGCGCCGAAGATGGAAGAGTTCGGCATAGAACTGCTAGACGTGCGTTTTAAGCGCATCAACTACAACCATCAAGTACTGGAACGCATTTATCAACGCATGGTCAGCGAGCGTTTGCAGATTGCACAACGTTTTAGATCGGAAGGGGAAGGGGAAGCGGCCCGCATCAACGGCAACAAAGAGCGGGACATCAACGAGATCAGTTCCATGGCTTATAAGCGGGTGCAGGAAATTCAAGGTGAGGCCGACGCCAAAGCCACCGAAATTTATGCCAAGGCCTACGCACAGAAGCCGGAGGCCGCCAAGTTTTACAAGTTTTTGAAAAGCATGGAAACCTACAGCAAAGTCATCGGTAGCGATACCAGTATCGTGTTATCCACCCATAGTGATTTGTTCGGCTTATTGAAGAAAGCGGAAACAGAGTGACGGGAAACCGGGGCTGATCACCGGCCAATCAGCCTAAAACCGCAGTTTGTCAAGAAAAAGCTCGTTGCTTTGTTTTTTCGGTATTAGTCGGCTAACCGAATGTATTGCCGAGTGATCGAACAATCTCTAGTCATTAGTTAAATCGCCAAATTTGCATGCCATTATTTTCCTATAAAGCCGTCAACCATCAAGGCGTCAGCGAAGAGGGGGTTCGCGACGCCAAAGACCAACAGACCTTGTTGTTGGAACTGCAAAAACAGGGTCTGATACCCATCCGCATAGCACCGGCAAAGGACAAGACTTTTCTGGGATTCAGACTCAAATCGGCCGCCTTGCGCCTGTCGCACAAGGAAATCGCCATGCTGACCGGCGAATTGGCGACGCTGCTCGAATCGGGATTGCCGCTGGACAGATCATTGATGATTTTGTTGCAGTTGACCGAGGATAATCTCAAGTTGAATAAACTGGTGGCCGATGTGCTGGATAAAGTCAAAGGCGGCAAGGCCCTGGCCGATGCATTGGAAAGCCAGGGCGAGGTGTTTTCCCGATTTTATTTAAATATGATACGTGCCGGCGAACTGGGCGGCAATCTGGGTGGAGTATTGCAACGTCTGGGTGATTATCTGGAACGCAGTCAGGAACTAAAAGATACCGTAAAAACGGCTTTGATTTATCCGACGATATTGCTGGTGATGTCGCTGGTATCCTTGTTCGTGATGTTGACCTTCGTCGTTCCGCAATTCAAGGAAATGTTCGACAGCGCGGGTCAGGCGCTGCCGATACCTACTCAGATCGTCGTGGGGCTGGCTGAGTTTTTGCAAAATTACTGGTGGATACTGCTGTTGATGCTGGTGGCCGGGGTCAATTACATCAAATCGCAATTGGGCAATCCGGTCAGTAAAAAGGCGTGGGATAAACGTTTTTTGCATCTGCCGTTATTCGGACAAATCGTCGTGAATATGGAAACCGCCAATTTCAGTCGTACTTTCGGAACCCTGTTGGGTAATGGCGTTTCCATACTTAAATCCTTGGGGATAGTGCGCGAAACCGTGACGAACGGGGTGATGGCCGACCTTCTGGCCGATGCCGAAGAGCAGTTGAAACAAGGCCGCACGATGTCGGAAGCATTATCCAAACAGAATCTGTTTCCCAAATTGGCCGTGCAAATGATTAAAATGGGCGAGGAAACAGGCAGGTTGGAGGAAATGCTGATGCGCGTTGCAGTGATTTACGACAAGCAATTAAAGACCACGATACAGCGCATGCTGGCCTTGCTGGAGCCGGCGTTGATCATTTCCTTGGGTTTGATGATAGCCGGTATCATCGTTTCCATTTTATTAGCCATTTTGAGTGTCAACGATCTTGCCGTTTGAACAAGGAGCCATTATGAAACGCCGTTTTATCCTGACGGATACTACCACCTACCAGCACCAGCGCGGATTTACCTTGCTGGAACTCTTGGTGGTATTGGGGATTATCGCACTGCTGGCCGGTATCGTCGGTCCGCAAGTCATGAAGCACATGGGGGCTTCCAAAACCAAGGCCGCCAAGGTGCAGATCGAAGATTTGGCGGCGGCACTGGATATGTACAAGTTGGATGAAGGCCGCTATCCCACTCAACAACAAGGCTTGAATGCGCTGATCGAAAAACCTTCGGATGCCAAACGCTGGAACGGGCCTTATCTGCGCAAGGAAAAAGTGCCGCAAGATCCCTGGATGAGTGATTATCACTATGTCTATCCGGGGAAACACGGTAGCTTCGATCTGTTCAGCTACGGCGCGGACGAAAAAGAGGGCGGCGAGGGCGAGGACCAGGATATCAATAGCTGGGAATAATCCTCGATGCCGATTGCCGGAAAGCAACAAGGCTTCACGCTGCTGGAACTGATTATCGTCCTGCTGATCAGCGTGTTGGGTTTTGCCGTGGTCGGCAGCAATATTTCTTCCGGCAATCAAGCTACCCGATTAAAGGCGGCGGCCCGTGATATCGCGTCGGCCTTGCGTTATGCCCAAGGACAGGCCTTGATGAGCCGAAAGCCTGTCAGCGTCGTCATCGGCCTGGGCGATAATAGTTACCGTATCAGTAGTCGCAGCAAGATCTATCATCTGGACAAGGAGATAGACATTTCGCTGACGGTGGCCGAAGAAGAGTTCGCGGAAGACCGGGAAGGAGCGATCCGCTTTTTCGGAGACGGTTCCTCGACCGGCGGTCGTATCGTACTGGAATGGGGGAATCTGCAGCAAACCATAGACGTCAACTGGATTACGGGTGGCGTAGCGATCTCCCTTGTTGCCGGCGCCGCGGATGCGCCACTCGCAAGCCTGATCCGGTCAATTCCGGCTGGCGGCGCGAATGCTTGCCTGTGTTCTTTGGGCTAGCCGATGCGGTTGCATAAAGGCTTTTCCTTGCTGGAAATTCTGGTGGCTTTTGCCATCATGGCGGTGGCATTGACTATTGTTTTGCGCATTTTCGGGTCGGGGGTCAATGCGGCGGTGGTATCGGAAGACTATACGATCGCGGTCCAGATTGCCGAATCGCTGATGGCCGCTACCGGCGTGGAAACGCCGTTGCAGGAGGGCGAACTTTCCGGAACGGAAGGCGATAGATACGACTGGCAGGTTAGGATAAGTCCTGTGGCCGATTCTGCCGACAATGCCACGCAGCCGGATCAGGCCCGGCCGGTATTACGCTTGTTCGCGGTCAATGTGCAAGTGACTTGGGGGGACGACAACGTCAAACGCCGCAGGTTGGAATTGCATAGCCTTAAATTGATGCAGGAATCGACACCGTGACGATCTGCCGGCGTAATGGCTTTACGTTGATCGAAGTGTTGATCGCTATGACTTTGTTGAGCGTCATGGTAGTGCTTTTGTTCAGCAGTTTGAGGATAGCGGCGGAAAGCTGGAATGCCGGCGAAAGCAAAGTGGCGGCAGTGAATAAAAAAGCCGTGGTTTACCAGTTTTTCAAGCGACATTTATCGGCCATCCGGCCTCTGCCGATGTTGGACGAGCATCAGGATTTTAGCGCCGGCAATCAACAAGCGTTTCAAGGTTATCCGCAAAGTATGCGATTTGCCGCCGCGTTGCCGGCGGCATCGGCGCGCAAAGGCTTGCAATTGTTCAGCATCGCGCTCGATTCCGCCAATCCCAAGGCCTTGATGGTCGGCCTGACGCCTTACCGGCTAAGTGACGAGGATATGCAGGCAGAACCCGATCGTCCGGAGATGTTGCTGGATCATGTCGATGATTTGAGAATTTCGTATTTCGGCAAGACCGAAGATGTGTCGGAACTCGCATGGCGCGAGGAATGGACGACCGCAGACCGACTGCCGAGTTTGATAAAAGTCAGTATTCGTCTGGAGGACGGCAGCTACTGGCCGGACATGGTGTTTGCCCCCAGGATCAAGATCGGAAGAGCACACG
>JAQTYP010000098.1 GCA_028688235.1 Methylomonas sp. | reverse complement strand
TCGTCAATCCTTCGGCATTGAGCGACCCCAACAGCCCTATCGCCGGCAGGCCGGTACTGGAATGCTGGAAAGGCGGCACAACCATCGTCATGAAACGCAGCATGGCCTCGGGTTACGCCGGCGTAGGCAACCCGCTGTTCGTACTGGAAAACACCCGTATGCTGTTCGGCGACGCCAACGACAGGCTGCAGGCATTGTTGAAGGCTTTACAAGGTTAACCGACCTATAAACGCCGGCTTTTGCCGGCGTTCTGTTAGCAAATTTATATCGTGCTTTTCGTAAAAGAATACGGTTTTTAGAGGCAGGAGCCTAAGCAGCACCTCACCTTGGCTTCATGAACTTTGGACTCAATTCGTCGACAAGCTTACGCCACGGGCCAGCTTAGGCAATTTCCCCTCCAACCCCATCGCCGCTTTCATGACCTTGTTTCTAACCGGCGTCAGTCGCTGAGCCAATCCCAAGCCTATGTTTCGAATCAATTTGAGCGGCAAGATATCGTTGCTGAAAGATTGATAGAACAGATCCATGACCGTCATCATTTTTAGATTCTCGGTGCGGCGTAGGGTTTCGTAACGCCTCAACACCTCGAGATCCCCGACACCTTTCCCTCGTCGTTGAGCGTCTATCAAAACTTCGGCCAATGCCGCGGCGTCCAGCAAACCGATATTGACCCCCTGCCCGGCCAAAGGATTGATCATGTGCGCCGCATCGCCTACCAACGCCACCCCTTGCTTGACGTAGTTTTGCGCATGTTGACGCTTTAGCGGAAAACTGGCCACGCCCAACACCCGCTTGATATCGCCCAGGCAATCGGGAAAGGCGGCCAGCAACTCGGACTTCAAGTCTTCCAAAGGCAAAGCCTTGAGGCGCCGCACCTCATCCGGTGACTGATACCAAACAATCGAACCATAATTACCCGTCAACGGCAAAAAAGCTTGGGGACCGCTGGAGACGAAACGCTGCCAGGTGATGTCTTGTTGCGGATAAGCGGTTTCGACATAAACGACCAGGGCATGTTGCTGATAATCCCAGCCCGTCACGCCCAAGCCGACCGCCTGTCTGACCCTGGATTGGCCGCCATCGGCAGCCACCAGCAAACCGGCATGCAAAGTCCGACCGTCGGCCAGCACGACTTCGCCGGCATGGCCGTCGTAGTGTATGTGTTCTATGGTTTGCGGCATCATCAAACTGATATTTTCGAAATCTGCCAAGCGTTCGAGCAATGCCAACTGAGTCACCCGGTTTTCGACGATATAACCCAATTCCGGCGCCTTGATGTCGTCGCTATTGAACGTCGTATCGCCAGCTTTTTCCCATACCCGCATGCGCCGGAACGGGCAAAAACGCTTGGCGCTTACACCTTGCCAGGCACCAACGGTTTCCAGGATGTTCCGCGAGGCGATACTCAAGGCCGAAACCCTAAGATCATGGGGCTGCTCGGCGGAAAACGCCTCTGGCACCTGGGATTCGATGACCGCCACCTTCAGCTTGCTGTTGCCCAATCCGCATGCCACAGCGGCCCCAACCATACCGCCCCCCACTACCACCACATCAAATTCTTGTTTCATATCTTGCCATAGAGTATTAAACCGTTAAGCCAGCTTCCCGTTACGTCGATCAAGCACGAAATGACAGAAAAGCCTCCGCATGTTATGATTGCTAAGTTTCACTAACTGAAATTTAGCAAGCCAAACGTTTTTTGCTGCTTTCGACGACTCTAACACGCGGCAGACAGAAAAACCATAAACAGCGTTAGCCATCCGGTCGAATTCCGGAAACGCATTTGAATAAGCAAGACAGGATCTGGATAGCAATGATCAATAACGCCCAGAAAAAAAACACGGTACAGATGCTTTATGATGCCGACTTATCGCAGGACAGCTGCGGAGTAGGCTTCATCACTCGTAAAGACAGCAAGCAAACCCACGATTTGCTGGTCAAGTCCCATGAGGCACTATGTACCATTCCTCACCGCGGCGGCATGAGCGCCGAAGGCATAGGTGACGGCGCTGGCGTTAATATCGATGTTTCGCTGAAATTTTTCCGCAAGATCACCAACGTCGAAACACTGGAACTAGGTCAATTCGGCGTCGCCAACTTCTTTTTTCCGGAAGATCATGCCCATTACGATTCCACCGCAAGACAACTGGTCGAAGAACATTTAAAAGCCTTCGATCTGCCGGTCATCAAATGGCGCGACGTACCGGTCGACAAACTGGTACTGAATGCGGCTGCGATCAAGGCTCAATTACCTATCAAACAGCTGATTTTCGGCCGCCCCGCATCGTTAAAAACCGCCAGCCACGATGCATTCGAAAGGCATATCCAGAAAGCCCTGCTGGCCATCGAAGCCGATGGCTTCAGCCGCCCCGAACTGCAAGGCTTCTATCCTTTGTCCATGAGCTCACGCACGCTGGTTTATAAAGGCCGCCTGAATTCGTTCGAAGTCATCCCTTATTTCGTCGACCTGTACGACAAAGATCACGAAATCAGTACCTTATTTTTCCATACGCGTTTTTCGACCAATACGGCGCCGGCGACGATGATGGCTCAGCCGTTCCGCTATATGGCGCATAACGGCGAACTGAACACCGACAAGAAAAACCGCCTCAGCGAAAATGCCATCGCCCGCCAAAACAACAAACACATCGTCTTCCCCTGCGGACAGTCCGACTCCGGCCGCCTGGATCAAACCCTGACACGTCGCATCAACGAAGACGAACTGGATGTCGTTACCGCCATACTGGCAATGATGCCGCCTGCCTGGGAAAACGATTCGACCTTATCCGAAGACGTACGGGCGATGCTGGAATATTTCAGCCTGTACGAAGAGAAAAACGACGGCCCTGCCGCGCTGATTTTCAACGACGGCATCCGCGTCGGCGCCCGCCTGGACCGTCTGGGACTGCGCCCGCTACGCTCGGTCGAAACCAACGACTACCTTGCCGTGATGTCGGAAGCCGGCCAAATCGACTTCCCGCCGGAACAGGTATTGAAACGCGGCCGTATCGAAGCCGGCGGCATGCTGTATTTCGACCACAGCACGGGTCAATCCTACGACAGCCATCAGGTGCTGGAAAAGCTGGCTAGAGAAAAAGATTACAAAGCCATACTGGCCGAACGTTGCCTACATATCGCCAGCTTGCCTAAAGTGGATTTGTCCGAGATCGGCAACGACCACGAATTGAATATCGACCAGCGCCACACCGCCTACTCGCTGAACCAGGAAAGTTTCAAATTCCTGCTCGACCCTATCCTGCAAACCGGCCTGGAAAAAGTGTCGGCCATGGGTTACGGTTTGGCACCAAACGCACTAAGCGCCTCAGAAGGCGGCATGTCGCGTTATTTCAGTCAACGTTTTGCCCAGGTCACCAATCCGCCTCTGGATTCCTTGCGCGAAAGCGACGGCATGACTCTGCGCGTTGCATTGGGAGCCAAACCGACATTTGCGCCCAGCCACAGCAAACAACTGATGATAGAGTCGCCCGTCCTGCAACGCACGCAACTGGAACAGATCCGCAGACAAACCGCGGTCAAGACCATCACGCTGGACATGCTGTACACCCCGGATTTCGACGATGCAGGCCGTAACGAAAAATCACTGGAACTGGCTCTGCAGAGCGTCTGCGAACAGGTCGAACAGGCCGCTCGCCACCATACAGGCATTATCATCCTCAGCGACGCCAATATCGGCAAATCCAGAGCAGCCATCCCGGCCCTGCTGATGGTAGCCGCCGCCAACCAGCACATGGTGACTCACGGCCTGCGCTTTAATTCATCGCTGATCATGGAAACAGGACAAGCGGCCAGTCCACACGACGTCGCCACTATTTTAGGCTTCGGTGCATCGGCAATTTGTCCGCTTAGCGTGCACAACCGGGCCATGACCGAATACGCGGATAAGGAGACCCGGCAAAAGGCCTTGTACAACTTCCAAAAAGGCGTCGAAAAATCCCTGATGAAAACCATGGGCAAATTCGGCCTGTGCACTGCGGAAAGCTATATCGGCGGCGAATTTTTCGAATCCAATTACCTGGATACCGAGGAACCCAAATTAAAACCTTATTTCCCCAACATCAATTCGTCGGTCGGCGGGGTACGTTACGCCGACATCGCCGCCAGCGCGTCCGAATGGCATCGTAAGGCGCTGACGGTCAAAGACGAAAACGACATTCCGTTCCTGGGCTTGTTCAAGGAGCGCCAGGAAGGCGCGGGCCATACCTTCGGTAACACGGCGGTCCGCGAATATATCAACATGACCGACGAGGCTATCCTATACATACCAAAGGAGCAGGCACCGGAAGTCAGCGATACGGCCTATTGCGACTTCGGCTACGACAAACGTACTCCGGAACAAATCGATGCTTTCGGCATCACGCCGGCCTACCGCAGCTTCACCGGCAATCTGGCCCAAGAACGGGCCAAACGGCCCGCCGCCCTGCGCGACGTCATGTCCTTTCCGGCAGACATCACTGCCGCCGATACGAAAGCGGATTTCGATCGCTTGCTGGGCGCTCAGGATCTGCACGGCAACAACAATTTCCTGATCCGCGGCTTGCAGATTGAAAAAACCAACGACATCGTCTTCGGCATTCGCTTCAGCGAAAACAATACCAAGGCGCGCCTGGAACAACTGGCCGAACACCTGAAGGCGCGCTTCGGCGACAAAGACTTCGGCTCGAACATAGAAGGAGAATCCATCAGTGTTCGCGCTAACGACGCCGACAGCCTGATCTATTTTTACCTGAACAACATCCAGACGGCTCGCGCCGCCATCGCGCTGGATAAAGTTCAGCCCGCGCACGAGATCACACCAGCCTTCGCATCGGGCGCAATGAGTCACGGCGCTTTATTGGCGGAGGCGCACGAAGCCGTAGCCATGGGTACCAACATTGCCGGCGCCAAAAGCAATTCCGGCGAGGGCGGCGAGCATTCCAGCCGTTTCGGCACACTGCGCTCCAGCAAAATCAAACAATTCGCCTCCGGCCGCTTCGGCGTTTGGGCGGGCTACTTGGCCGATCCGACCATAGAAGAAATAGAGATCAAAATTGGTCAAGGCGCAAAACCCGGCGAAGGCGGTCAACTGCCGGCGCCGAAAGTGTCGGTCGAAATCGCGGCTTTGCGCGGCGGCACGCCCAAAGTCGAACTGGTCAGCCCGCCTCCGCACCACGATACGTATTCGATCGAAGATTTGGGGCAATTGATACACGACGCCAAGGCTGCTCGGGTTAAAGTCGTCGTCAAACTGGTCTCTTCGGAAGGCATAGGCACGATCGCGGTTGGCGTGGCCAAGGCCGGTGCCGACGTCATCAACGTGGCCGGCAACACCGGCGGCACCGGCGCCGCAGCCGTCACCAGTTTGAAAAACACCGGACGCTCTCCTGAAATCGGCATCGCCGAAGTTCATCAAGCGCTCGCCGCCAATGGCCTACGCGACAAAGTCGTGCTGCGCTGCAGCGCCGCGCATCAAAATGGCGTCGATGTCGTCAAATCGGCCATACTCGGCGGCGACTCCTTCGAATTCGGCACCACGGCGCTGATGATGCTACGCTGCGTGATGGCCAAAAACTGCAACATCCGCTGCCCGGCCGGCCTGACTACAGCCCACGAAGAATTCAAAGGTGACCCGCGGGTGCTGGCTCAGTTCTTCATGAACTTGGCTCACGAAGTCAGAGAGATACTGGCCGACCTGGGATATGGCAGCTTGCGCGAAATCCGCGGCCAGACCCAGTTACTGCATTTGATAGATCACCCCAGCATGGTCGGACAAATTCATCTGCAAAAATTGCTAACCGAAGTCCAGGAAATCAAGATCGCCAAACCGATTTACCTGGAAAAAGACTACTCGATAGACGATAAAATTTTTCCAAAAATCAAATCGGCATTGTTCGAAAAAGGCCTGAAACAGGTCATCATCGAAGGCGACGAGTTCAAGCTGAACAATCGCAACAAAACCGTCGGCGGCCAGAGCGCAATCGATCTCGAGCGTTTGTTGCAGTATGAACTCGGTGCCGAGCAAATCGCCACATCCAAAATCGTTTACACCAACCAGCATGGCCGCCGTTATCTGGCCGACGATACCATCATCGTCCGCACTCACGGCTCGGCCGGTCAAAGTTACGGTGCGTTCAATAACGACGGCATCCGCATGGAACACACCGGCACCTGCAACGACGGGGTCGGCAAGACCGCATGCGGTGGCATCATCGTCATCAAATCGCCGGGTGGCGGCTCGAAACTGCCGGGCGAAAACGTGCTGATAGGCAACTTTGCGTTGTTCGGCGCCTCCGGCGGCAAAACCTTCATCAACGGCGAAGCCGGCGACCGCTTTGCGGTGCGCAACTCCGGCGCAATGGCCGTCGTCGAAGGCGTAGGCGACTTCGCCTGCGAGTACATGATCAACGGTGCGGTATTGAACCTGGGCGGCTTCGGCAAAGGCTTCTGCACCGGCATGTCCGGCGGTAACGCCTACCAATACGACCCGGACAATCGCTTGGAATCCTTGTACGACAAAACCTCCGTCAGTATTCATTGCTTGACCGAAGGCAGCGACGTCGCCGCAGCCCATGAACAGTTCATCCTGTACATGCTGGAACAGCACATCGAATATACAGGTTCGGAAAAAGCCAAGGCCATCATGAGCAATTGGGCCGAAGCCCGCCAGCATTTCAAGTTTGCATTGCCGCTGTGGCTAAACAGGACGCAGACAGCCGAATTCCTCAGTCAAAGCATGGATCGCAAGGCGATGATAGAAGAATTGTCGGTGGCCTTCGCGCAAAAGCAGATTGCCCAGGTCAAAAAAGCCTATGAAACCAATACCACCTTGTTCAACGGCGCGATTCCGGGTTACGGTGACATCGACGGCGAATTGACATTGAAATTGATCAATAGCTATGCGGTCATCGACAAGGCTCAGCAAATCGCCAAAGACCAGCTCATCAAAGCAGGCCAAACGCCGACGGAAGCGCTAGTAGACCAATACGCTCACAAATTGCTCATGGAACGTCCGCGCAAGCTGCAGGATGCGTTGATCAAGAACATCCGGGAGGCTTATAGCCAATACGATGACGCCCAATTGGCCACTTTGATGGCCGAAAAACGTCTGAGCGACTATAAAACCACTCTGATGTTGCGCGACGTACAAAGTATCTATTCCATAGGATCTAGCGCCTGGATTATCGAGCAGGACAACATCAACCGCCTGGCCCTAGCAGGCGTGCCGTCCGTCGACAAAAACCTGGCCAGCCTGGAAAGTCTGGCAATAGTGAAGCAAATGCTGACCGAAGCATCGGCATAAAATTCATGCACATGCCGGGTTGGGCGTTTGCCTGACTCGGCATCAAAGCCTTTAGACTGGGTTTAGTTCTGTTTTACCCGGCCTACATTGATTTATAAAGTGACGGGGCCGCATTGATGTGGCCTCGAAGTTGGTAAAAATGAAAGCACCTTTTATACCTTTAAACGCCCCCTACAGTGACACTCAACGCGCCTGGCTAAGCGGTTTTTTCGCCGGCATGCACAGCCACATGCTGCATAGCGCAGGTAGCGTCAATGCCGCCAATGCGCGCACGCTGTTCATTCTATACGGCAGCCAAACCGGCAACTGCGAATCTTTGGCCAACGATGCGGCCGCCAGAGCCAAAGCCCACGGCTTGATCCCTATGGTCAAAGGCATGGATGAGGTTGAGATCGGCCAACTGGCCCGGATGGAATATCTTCTGATCATCACCAGCACCTATGGCGAAGGCGCGATGCCGGACAACGCCGAAATGCTGTGGGAAGCGGCCAGCGAGGACGATGCGCCGCGCCTGGAAAACGTCAAATATTCGGTATTGGCCTTGGGCGACACCAGTTACGACTTGTTCTGCCAAGCCGGCATAGATTGGGATAAGCGTTTACAGGAACTAGGAGCCACCCGCTTGTTCGACCGCGTCGATTGTGACGTGGATTTCGAGGCGCCCGCCGAAAAATGGATCAGCGAAGTCATACCATTGATGGCCGAAGGTGCGACTACCGTTTCGGTAATCGACAACGAAGCGCCAACCGCCAAATCGGCTTACAACCGCAAAAATCCGTTCCCGGCCAAAATGCTGGTCAATCGCCTGCTGACCGCGGCCGATTCGTCGAAAGAAACCCGCCACTACGAAATTTCCATCGCCGGTTCCGGCCTCAGTTACGAAGCCGGCGATGCGATGTGCGTCGTACCGACCAACTGCCCAGCACTCGTAGCCGACATACTGAAAGCGCTTGGCTGCAGCGGCAACGAGGAAGAACCTGTCTCGGGCGGCTTGATGTCTTTATCCGAAGCCTTGCGCACGCATTTCGAGATCAAGCTGCCCAGCAAGGAATTATTGGAAGAGATTGCCAGCCGTTCGGGGGATCAGGAACTGAACGCGCTGCTGCATAACGGCAGCAAGGACAAACTGAACGACTATCTGTGGGGACGCGACATCTTGGATTTGTTATTGCAATTCCCCGGTATCGAATTTTCCGCCGCCGAATTCCTGCGCTTGCTGAAACCCCTGCAACACCGCGCCTACTCCATTTCGTCCAGCAGTAAACAACATCCGGATAGCGTCCATTTGTGCGTCGCCAGCGTGCGTTACGACGCTCACGGCCGTTCACACAAAGGTGTCTGCTCGACCTATCTGGCCGATTTAGTCACGGAACACAGCGACGTTAAAATTTTCTTTACTCCGAACAACAGCTTCCGAGTACCGAATGACGATAGCCTGCCGATGATCATGGTCGGTCCCGGCACAGGTATCGCACCGTTCCGCGCCTTCCTGCAAGAACGCGAAGCCCGCAATGCTTCCGGTAAAAATTGGTTGTTCTTCGGCGATCGCAACGCGGCAACCGACTTCATCTACCGCGAAGAGATCGAAGCGATGCAAGCTAGCGGCTTGCTGGCCCGATTAGACTTGGCCTTCTCACGCGATCAGGCAGAGAAAATCTACGTGCAGGATAGAATGCTGGAAAATGGCGCAGAACTATACGCCTGGCTGGAACAAGGTGGTTATTTCTTCGTCTGCGGCGACGCCTACCGCATGGCCAAAGACGTCGATCAAGCATTGCACGATGTAATTCGCATACACGGCAATAAATCCGTCACCGAAGCAGCCGAATACGTCAATCAGCGTAGAAAGGACAAACGTTACGTCAGGGATGTTTATTAAAACGCAGCATAAACTGACGTCGAGGAATCCGCTCATGGCCCTTCCAAGCATGTGCGGATGAAATTGAACAATAGCATTTTCGTTAAACCCCGATGACAAGCGGGCCTAAACCAATCGATTAATACATCACCATGGCACTACACTGCGGTATCGTTGGCTTGCCCAACGTCGGAAAATCCACACTTTTCAATGCGTTAACCAAAGCCACCATCGCGGCCGAAAACTACCCCTTCTGCACGATAGACCCAAACGTGGGCGTCGTCCCCGTCCCCGATCCCAGAATGGATAAATTGGCTGAATTCGTCAAACCCGAACGGATATTGCCGACGACGATAGAATTCGTCGATATCGCAGGCCTTGTGGCCGGCGCCTCCAAAGGCGAAGGTTTGGGCAATCAGTTTCTGGGCAATATTAGGGAAACCGATGCTATCGTACATGTGGTGCGCTGCTTCGAAGACGACAATGTCATTCACGTGGCAGGCAAGGTCGACCCCATCGGCTATATCGAAGTCATCAATACCGAATTAGCGCTGGCCGACATGGCCTCCGTCGAAAAG